>NZ_JBXWSF010000006.1:0-84776 GCF_059613285.1 Ruegeria sp. BHSB058
GGAACTGATCCGGGCGGGGTTGACCGATCTGGCGGCCCATTGGCCGGTCGACCCGACCTGACCCGCTTCATCTTTTGAAAAATACGCCCGCCGGAGGCATGCGCGCCGAAAGGCGCGTTCAGCCGCGCTGGACAAAATGCCGCCCATGTGACAAGAGCCGCGCAACAGGAGACACCCATGACCACCACCCGTTTCGCCCCGTCGCCCACCGGTTACATCCACGTCGGCAACCTGCGCACCGCATTGATGAATTTCCTGATTGCCCGCAAGGCAGGCGGCACCTTCATCCTGCGCATCGACGACACCGATCCCGAACGGTCGAAAGAAGAATATGTCGACGCCATCAAGCAGGATCTGGAATGGCTGGGCCTGCAGTGGGACCGCGTCGAACGGCAGTCCGCGCGGCTGGACCGCTATGCCGAGGCCGCCGACAAGCTGCGCGGGATGGGGCGGTTCTACGAGGCGTTCGAGACCCCGACCGAGCTGGACCTCAAGCGCAAGAAACAGCTCAACATGGGCAAGCCGCCGGTCTATGACCGCGCCGCGCTGGCGCTGTCGGAGGCTGAAAAGGACGCGCTGCGCGCCGAGCGTGGTGACGGGGTGTGGCGGTTCAAGCTGGATCAACAGCGGATCGAATGGACCGACGGCATTCTGGGCGACATCTCGATCGACGCCGCCTCGGTCTCGGACCCGGTGCTGATCAAGGCGGACGGGCAGGTGCTGTACACGCTGGCCTCGGTGGTGGATGACACCGAAATGGGTGTGACGAACGTGGTGCGCGGGTCCGACCACGTGACCAATACCGCCACCCAGATCCAGATCATCGAGGCGCTGGGCGGAACACCTCCCAGCTTTGCGCATCATTCGTTGCTGACCGGACCGCAGGGCGAGGCGCTGTCGAAACGTCTGGGGACGCTGGCGCTGCGCGACCTGCGCGAGCAGGGCGTCCAACCGATGGCACTGCTGAGCCTGATGGCGCGGCTGGGGTCCTCGGACCCGGTTGAAATGCGAAACGACATGGCGGAGCTGATCGACGGGTTCGACGTAACCCGGTTCGGCGCCGCGCCGACCAAGTTCGACGTGCAGGACCTGTTCCCGCTGACCGCCAAGTACCTTCAGATGCTGCCCCTGTCGGACGTGGCCGATGCGGTGGCGGCAGCAGGCGTTCCGGATGATCTGGCCGAGCCGTTCTGGTTGATGGCGCGCGAGAACATCACAACGCTGAACGATCTTCAGGGCTGGTGGGAGCTGTGCCGCGACGGCGCCGAGCCGCTGATCGAAGACGAGGACCGCGCGTTCATCGCCGAGGCGATGGCGCTGTTGCCCGAAGGCCCGTATGACGGAGAGACCTGGGGTACGTGGACCCAGGCCGTCAAGGAGGCCACGGGCCGCAAGGGCAAGGGATTGTTCATGCCGCTCCGCAAGGCGGTCACCGGCATGGAGCGGGGGCCGGAGATGGCCGCGCTGTTGCCGCTGATGCAGGTGATCCGCGCCCGCGGTTGAGTGAACGCGCCCGTACGGGCGCGTGCCTTCGGCGAGAGTATTTGTGAAAAGATGAAGACGGGCGGGGCGCGTGGGCACCCGCCCTTTTTCGTCAGGCGGTCTGGACGATTTTTGCCGAGATCGCCCCAAGGCGGTCGTCGACGAATTCGGTCTCTTCCGGGCGGAGTTGCTGATGGCGGGGATAACGCGGCTCGGCCCGGTCATTCAGGATCGGTGCGCCCCACCCGTCGGTGGTGGCGAAGAACCGGTCGGCCCCGTCCGGCCCATAGGCGCGCAAATAGCCCTGGACCACGACGTCGATATAGCTGAGCAGGATCGGGTAGCGGTCGGAGGGGGCTGTGTGGCGGTGTTCCGGCACGGCGTAGACGGCGATTTCGACGTCTCCCTTCAGCGGGTGCGAGATGGCCCGGGTCGCGGGCACCCGGTCATAGGCCCATTCGCGTTCGTCCAGTGCCGCCCAGTCGTTTTTGGGTACATGGGCGATCATGCCTTCGATTTCGCTGTCCGGGGCAGGGATGGCGGTGAGAAAGGCCACCGGTCGCAGATCGGTGTGCCGCCAGGCACGCCGCCAGCCGCGCAGCGTGGCCGGGTGCGGATCGGGGAAATCATGTGTCGCGAGATTGACGAGGCTGCCATAGCCAAAGAAATACGGGTCTTTCATCGGGTTTGTTGTCATGTGAGCAATTGATGTATGTCAAACAGTTTTTTTGGAACGCGTGCAATAAGGTTCCACCGTGAAATTCGAGGAGGAACACATGCGCATTACCAAGAGGACGAATATCGCCATCCGTCTGTTGATGTATTGTGCCGCGCATCAGGACCGGCTGGTCACGAAAGCCGAGATCGCCGAGGTATGCAATATCTCCGAAAACCATCTGGCCCAGGTGATCAACCAGCTGAGCCAGCTCAGTTATCTGAGCACCCAGCGCGGTCGGAACGGGGGGATGTCATTGGGGCGGCCCGCCGAACAGATCCGGATCGGTGAGGTATTCCGCGATGTCGAAGGCAACCTGCCGATTGCCGAGTGTTTTGCCGATGCCGACAATACCTGTCCACTGACAGATGCCTGCCGGTTGCGGCTGGCGCTGCGGGATGCGGCGCAGGCCTTTTATGCCTCGCTGGATGAGATCACGCTGGATGCGCTGGTTTGTGACAACACGGACCTGCTGAAAATCCTGCAGCCGGTGGCCTGTCTGCGGCAAAGCGCCTGAGCGCAGGCTGAACCGCATGCCTTGGGTCAATCATTGGCCCGCAGGACCTGCGCGGGGCGGGCCGAAAGCGGCTGCCAGGCAAAGATCAGCCCTGCTGCGAGGGTGACGCCTATCCCTGTGCCGATGATGGTGACGGCAGAGGGCCAGATTACCGTGAAGTTCAGCTCGAAAACGTAGGTTGCGACGGCCCAGCCGCCCAGCAAACCGGCCGCCAGCGCCACAAGGCCCGCCGCCGCGCCAAGCAGTGCGGCGCGCAGGGCGAAACTGAGCAGGATACGGCGGCGCGCGGCGCCGAGCGTTTTCAGGATCGCCGCCTCGTGCCGGCGGGCGGGTTCGCCAGCGGCGGCGGCGCCGATCAGCACCAGAAACCCGGTCAGCAACGACACACCCGCGCCATAGGATGTGGCGGTTGCCAGCCCGCCCAGCACCTCGGACACGCGGTCGATGGCGTCGCGGACACGGATGGCGGTGATGTTGGGGAACTGCGTGGCGAGGTCGCGCAGGATGGCGGCCTCGGCCTGCTCCTCGGCATAGACCGTGGCGATGAAGCTGTGCGGTGCGGCGGCCAGCGCAGCGGGGTTCATCGACAACACGAACCCCATGCCGGCGGTCGAGAAATCAACCTCGCGGAACGAGGTGATTTCGGCGGTGATGTCGCGGCCCAGGATGTTGATGGTGAGCGTATCGCCGAGGGAAAGGCCCATTTCCTGCGCTTCTTCGGTGGCGAAGCTGATCTGCGGGGGGCCGGAATAGTCGTCGGGCCACCATTCCCCGGCGGTCAGGCGGGCCTTGGGCGGTGGGGCGGCGGAATAGGTCACACCCCGGTCGCCACTCAGCACCCAATGATCGCCCGCCACGTCGCGGGCAGGTTTTCCGTTGATCCGGGTGATGACGCCGCGCAGCATCGGCGCGCTTTCCATGCCGCTGACCGCCGGATCGTTGGACAGGCGTTCGGTAAAGCCGGGCATCTGGTCTTTCTGGATGTCGACGAAGAAATAGGAGGGTGCGACATCGGGCAGATTGCCCGAGATCGCGCGGCGCAGGTTGCCGTCGATCTGGCCGACTGCCGCAAGGACCGACAGGCCAAGGCCCAGCGACAGGACGACCGATGCAGCCCCTTCGCGTGGGCCGGAAATGGCGGCGAGCGCCCAGCGAAGAGCAGGACGCCCCCGTGCGCCCGGCAGGGTGAGGCGGGCGAGGGCGCGGATGCCATAGGCCGAGGCCGCCAGCAGGATCAGGGCACCGGTGAGACCCGCGGCTGTCCAGAGCGTGAGGCGGGGCGAGCCGTTGAAGGATGCGGCCAGCCCGACCAGCAGCGCCAGGGCAAGGGCGGTCGCCAGCACGTAGCGGACGCGTGGAAGGGCGCGCGATGCCGACAGGGCGTCGCGGAACAGGGCGGCGGCCCGGATGTCTTCGGTGCGGGCCAATGGCCAGAGAGTGAAGATGAAGGCGGTGATGAGGCCATAAAGCGCGGCTTCGAACAGCGGTTCCGGATAGAGCGAAAACACCGCCGGTACCGGCAATTGCGCTTGCAGCAGCGGGGCCAGCAGGACGGGGGCAAGACCGCCCAGAAGAAGGCCAATCAGGATGCCGAGGATCGACAGCGCGCCGATCTGCAGGAAATAGGTTTGGAAGATGGTGGTGCGGTCCGCCCCCAGAGTGCGCAGGGTGGCGATGGTGCCGGTCTTTCCGGTCAGATAGGCGCGGACGGCGGCAGAAACACCAACACCGCCGACCGCAAGGCCGGACAGGCCCACGAGGATCAGGAATGCGCCGAGGCGCGACACGAACTCGGCAATGCCGGGGGCGCCATTGCGGGCATCGGTCCAGCGCAGGCCGGCGTTCCGGAATGTGCGTTTCGCTTCGCGAGCGGTCGCGGCAAGGTCAGCGCCGGGGGGCAGGTCAAGCCGGTATTTGGTGGAGAACAGCGTACCCGGCTGCAACAGGCCCGAATTGGCAAGACTGTCGGTCAGCACCAGGGTGCGCGGGCCAAGAGCGAACCCGTCTGCCGCGCCGTCGGGTTCGTGGACAAGGGTGGCCATCAGAACAAAATCCTGCGTGCCAAGCCGGAAAGTGTCGCCCGGCTGCAGGCCCAGACGGTCGATCAGCACGCGTTGCATGACCGCGCCGGGCAGCCCGTCGCGGCCCGCCAGCGCCTGCGGCAGGGGTATGTCGGGGAACAGGCGGGCAGTGCCGACCAGCGGATACACCCCGTCGACGGCCTTGACCTGTGTCAGCGCCCGGTCGGTTTCCTCTGCCCGGTCGACCACCGCCATCGAGCGGAAATCGACGACCTCGGACAGGGTATCGGCCTTGCCGGTCATCCAGGCGCGCTCGTCTTCACTGGCGAACCGATAGGTGAATTCAAGCTCGGCATCGCCGCCAAGCAGTGCGGCGCCTTCGCGGGCCAGCCCGGCCTCGATGGCAGAGCGCACGGAACCGACGGCGGCGATGGCGGCAACACCAAGGGCGAGGCAGGCGAGGAAGACGCGGAACCCCTGCAATCCGCCGCGCAGTTCGCGCCGGGCGATGCGGGCGGCTTGGCGCAGGCTCATTCGGCGGCCTCGCGGCGGGTTTCGGTATCGACGCGGCCATCGCGCAGCCGGACCACCCGGTCGCAGCGGCGCGCAAGTTCGTGGCTGTGGGTCACCAGCACCAGTGTCGCCCCATGCCGGTCGCGCAGGCCGAACAGCAGGTCGATGATGGCGTGGCCGTTGGCCTCGTCCAGATTACCGGTGGGCTCGTCCGCCAAAAGGATCTGCGGGCGCGGGGCCGAAGCGCGGGCCAGCGCGACGCGCTGTTGCTCGCCGCCCGACAGTTGCGCGGGGTAGTGGTCGAGCCGGTGCGAAAGGCCAACGGTGTCCAGCTCGGCCTCGGCGCGGGAAAAGGCGTCGCGGTGGCCTGCCAGTTCCAGCGGCGTGGCGACGTTTTCCAGCGCGGTCATGGTGGGGATGAGGTGGAAGTTCTGGAACACCACCCCCATGTTGTCGCGGCGGAAACGGGCAAGCGCGTCCTCGTCCAGCCGGGTCAGGTCTTGCCCCAGGGCGGTGATGGACCCGCGCGTGGCCTGTTCCAGCCCGCCCATCAGCATCAGCAGCGATGACTTGCCCGAACCCGAAGGACCGACAAGGCCAAGCGTTTCGCCGCGCTCAACACTCAGCGAAACGTCGTGCAGGATATCGACACGCCCGGCATTGCTTTCCAGCGACAAAGAGGCATCTTTGAGAATAAGCACGGGGTCGGTCATCGGCGGGTCCTGTGAGTTGGGTACCTGACTGGATATGGAGCCAAATCGTTCATGCGCAAGAGTTTAACCGCTGGCCTGCTGGTTGCAATCTGCGCGCCCGCCTGTGCCGAACAGGTGGTTGTCGCGGCGCTGGGGGATTCCCTGACGCAGGGTTTCGGCCTGATCGAGCAGGAGGGTTTCGTGCCGCAGATGCGCGAATGGCTGGCCGGGAACGGGGCGGATGTGCGTCTGATCAACGCCGGCGTGTCCGGCGACACCACGGCGGGTGGGGCGGCGCGGGTCGAATGGACACTGACGCCCGATGTGGACGCTATGATCGTGGTGTTGGGGGGTAATGACCTGTTGCGCGGGATTGATCCGGCCGAGGCGCGGGCCAATCTGGATCATGTCCTGACGGTTGCGAACAGCGCCGAGGTTGAGGTGTTGCTGATCGGGATGGAAGCACCGGGCAATTTTGGGCCCGAATACAAGGCCGCGTTCGATGCAATCTATCCCGATCTGGCCCGGCAACATGACACCTTGCTGGCCGGGAATTTCTTTGCGGGGCTGGGATCGGACGATCCGGCGGCAGTCCAACAGATGATGCAGCCCGACGGCATCCATCCCAATGCCAGGGGCGTGGCGGCCATTGTCGAAAACCTCGGGCCGCATGTTCTGGCACTGGTGGACCGCGTCGGTGCGGCGGAGTGATTTGCCATGCCTGGGCGCCTGTTTCTGACCACACCAGCCGATCAGGTGGCGCAACGGCTGGACACATCGGTCGGGGACCTGGCCAGTGAACCGCCGCGCCGCAACATTCAGCCCGGACAACCGGTCGTCGTGTTCGGCCCCGACGGGCTGACACGAATGCGCTGGGGGGTGATCCCGGTCGGGCGGGTCAATGCACGCGGGCGTCCGGTGATGGAAACGATTATCAACGCGCGCTCGGAAACCGTGTTCGAAAAATCGGCGTTTTCCGGTGTCGGCCGCGCGGCGGTTCCCGCCGACGGCTGGTATGAATGGACAGGGCCGGCGCGGCGCAAGACCGCGTGGCGGATATCTGATGCCAAAGGCGGGCTGTTGTTTTTCGCCGCGATCACCGACCGGTGGCAGGCCTCGGCCAGCATGGCGGTGGATCAGGTTGCGATCGTCACCTGTGAGCCGAACGATGACGCCCGCCCGATCCACCATCGGATGGGGGTGTTGCTGGAGGTTCGGGATATTCCGCTGTGGCTGAGCGGGACAGAGGCGCAGGCCGGGAAACTGACGCGGCCCTGGCCCGAAGGACGGCTGAAGATCGAAGAGGCGGAGGGTGTCGACTGGTCCGCCCCGTGACGGGCGTCAGTGAGTGTATTCCAGTTGCATCAACTCGTCATGGGTATAGCTTTGCCGGATGATGCCATCGTCACCGGCGCGGAAATTGGGGTCTTGTGGCAGACAGGCCAGGCCGCAGATCTGATAGGTGACCATGGCATTGCTGTCGATGAACCAAAGACGACCACCCGGCGTTGCGACATAACCGTTGACGCCTTCGTCGCGATCCGCCTCGAGATCCAGCACGGTCGGGAATTCGGCAGGCGTAAAGGCGTCATAGGCCCCGTGCGTGTGCAACGAGGCGATCGGGGTGAAACCGCTGCGGGGTATTGCGGGCGTGCAACCGCTTTCGTCGCCGCGCGTAATGACGGTGAAGGTCAAATTCCCGAACTGGTTCCAACCAAGATATCCGCAATACTCAAACCCGGCGGCGAAAGATAGATATTGAAGCGGTGTGAGCCGGGATTTGACCATCGCGACCTCAGAGTCAGGCGGCTGATAGGCGGAAGCGGCCAAGACCGCTCCGGGCCAGAGCAGGCAGGCAATTTTCCAGACTCGGATCATGGCCTTCGTGCCTCCGACGCGCGGGGATCAGACAACGGTCACGACCGTTCCGATAGGCACCCTTTCATACAGATCCATGACATGTTCGTTCAGCATCCGGATACAGCCGTTGGAAACGGCGTGGCCGATGGTTTCGGGCTGGTTGGTGCCGTGAATGCGGAAATATGTGTCCTGCCCGTTCTGGAACAGGTACAGCGCCCTTGCGCCCAGCGGGTTGTCGGTGCCGCCCGGCTGCACATAGTCGTTGTCTGCAAATCTGCCATAGGCCACCGGATCGCGCTCGATCATCTCCTGGGTGGGGCGCCAGGTGGGCCATTCCTTCTTGACGTCGATGGTCGCGGTTCCGGTGAACTCCAACCCGGCTTTGCCCACGCCACAACCGTATCGGATCGCCTTTTTGGGCTCGGTCACGAAATAAAGGTAAAAGGAACGCGGAACGATCAGCAACTGGCCGGGCAGGAACTGTTTCTTGATCCTGACGATCTGTGGCGTCGGGTCATATTCGACGGCTTGCTTGGCATTCGCCTGACCTGGAAGAACGCCGGCCGCAGTTGCAGCAGCAAGAAAAGCGCGGCGCGAAATCATTTCAATCCCCTTTTCAACAACAAAACCAATAGGTCCAGTTTCGGCGGGAGGTCCGTGCCGGTCAATCCACCTTGCGTGTGTAACAGAAAAGTGATGCCGAAGCTGCGGTCGTCAGAGCACAGGTGACCACCCAGCCGAAATACCAGATTTGCCCGGCAAGCAGGTCTTCGGCGTAGGATGCGGCGAACTGCGTCTTGCCGCCCTGTGCCGCCAGAAACGCGGCCAGGGCAAACAGCGTGAACCCGACCAACTGGAGATTGCGAGGGATGGACAGAACCCAGGCCAGCCCGACCAGCGCAAGACCGATGGGCAGACCGATCCAGATCACCTTGTCCGCCCACCAGGGATGCGCGCCCAGCTCTTGCGGGAGCGAAATCAAATGGGCAAACCCGGCAAGGGTCAGGCTGGACAGGGCGGGCCAAAGAGGGTGGGCGATTTTTCTCATGACAGTACCAATTTGGGCAATAGTTTCCGGGCGCAGAAGCCCCCTGACAGTTTTGTGATATTTGAAATGACTCGATGATTGGCTGGACCTTCATAAGATTTGGTTAAGCGCGGCCGATTGCGCAGGGCCATCCCGGTTCCTATCTGGGAAATGTGGTTATTGAAGGACCCGGAGATGACTGAAACGACGTTGACCTGTTTGAGCTGTGGCCAGCTGAACCGGATACCTGGTGACAAGCTTTTGGCGGGTCCCAAATGCGCGAAATGCGGGTCTGGGTTGGTGAGCGGCGCGGCAGTGGACGTCGATCCGGCGATTCTCGAAAAGGCGGCGAAACACGACGATCTGCCGCTGGTCGTTGATTTCTGGGCGCCGTGGTGCGGGCCGTGCAAGATGATGGGGCCGGAGTTTTCCAGGGCCGCGGGCAAGCTGGCCGGACAGGCGCGTCTGGTCAAGCTGGACACGCAGAAATACCAGTCGACCGGCGGGCGCTATCGCATCCGCGGTATTCCGACCATGGTGGCCTTTGAAAAGGGCAAGGAAAGGAAACGCCAGTCCGGGGCGCTGCGCGAAGGGCAGATCGTCGGCTGGGTAAGGACGTAGGGCGGGAATTAATCCCGCCCAGTCAATGGCTTATGCCAGTTCGATATTGTCCGCGCTTTCGCGGCCGTCACGACCCGAGCGCAGCTCGTAGGTGACTTTCTGGTTGTCGGCCAGGCCGGTCAGGCCCGAACGCTCGACAGCAGAGATGTGCACGAACACGTCCTTGCCGCCTGTTTCGGGTGCGATGAAGCCAAAGCCTTTGGTGGTGTTGAACCATTTTACGGTGCCTGCGGGCATTCCGGTATCTCCTGATTGTTGCTGCCCACGGAATTGCGGCAGCCTGGCAGCGTCGTCTGGATCGATAGACTGAGCGCCGGTGGTCGGAGACAGTAGGTCGAAATAGAAAAACGATAGCGATGGGGATATGGCATTGCCAAAGGCGACTGGCAAGGTTTTGTTCGAAATGTATCGTTTTTTTTCAGGTCGTTTGTCCGGATCGTACAAGTCGATCCGCCGCCGTATCGCGGTTTTCGGCTTCCAGAATCTCGTCCCCGCCATTCTTGCGCAACCGCCGCGCAAGCCCCAGGTGACGGAACCCGAAGATCAGGGTCGAGGCGACAGCAAAGGCCAGATACGTTGCGACAGCCATCGAGATGGACAGATCGAAAACAAACACCTGCACGATGGCGGCGACAAGCCCGGCGACGCTGGCGAAAAAGATAAGGGCCATGACGAAGCACTCCCAGTAGTGTCCTGTCAGGAAAACCCGAGATTTGGGCAGGGATATGGCGGAGTTGCGCAAATATGGTGCGGTGATTCGCGGGGGTGTCTTGAGGTCGGGGCGTCGTGGGCGCCGATGGCTCGGCGGTGTCGCAACTGGAACTGGGCAGCCACGTCTATCAGAGCACGCAGGATCTGGCCAGGATCACCGGCGCCGTGCCGACCCGGTTCCTTGTAACGGAATACGGGTTAAGGCAGCAGGGGGCGGTTCACCGAACTTTAATGGGTCTTGGGTGATCTTTCGGCATGTCCGACTATCGCCGCGTCCGTATTCCCGGAGCGAAGTATTTCTTTACCGTGTCATTGAGTGACCGGTCATCGGATCTGTTGACCCGGGAAATTGCTCATCTGCGTGCAGCCTATTTGGTGACCCGGTGTGAGCGGCCGTTCTGGTGCGACGCCTTTGTCGTGCTGCCCGATCATCTGCACGCGGTGTGGACCTTGCCGCCGGGGGATGCGGATTATTCAACGCGGTGGGGCGCGATCAAGGCGCGGTTTACCATGGGCGTGAACAAGGCAAACCGTAGGTCGGGCTTCAGCCCGGCACCCGAACTCACGCATCTACCCGTTGTGACATCCGGCAGATATGCCGGGCTGAAGCCCGGCCTACGGGCCAATAAACGCGAAGCGCCTTTTTGGCAGCGCCGGTTTTGGGAACATACCATTCGCGACGAACAGGATTACCGCAATCACATGGCGTATTGTTGGGGGTGAGCACAGGTTTATCGTAGGTGGCGAAACGTCCTATGGACGTTTCGAGGTGCGAACGGGCGGAGCCTCCGTCAAGCATGGGTTGGTGGAGCGTCCGACCGATTGGCCGTATTCGTCGATCCATCGTGATATCCGCGCAGGCCGGGTTGATCCGGAGTGGAGCGGCGGTGTGACGGACGGCGCATTCGGAGAGCCGTGATACAAAGAACACCCCCCGTAGGCCGGGCTTCAGCCCGGCATCCACCATTCCCCTTAAGGCGATTGAAGAGTTTTGAGGCCATTCATCGGCGGACGTTGGTAAAGGTGTGGGTGTTTCGAGGGGTGCCGGGCTGAAGCCCGGCTTACAGGTTGTCGTGATGGGTGCAAGCACCCATCCTACGCGTGCTAAAAGGGAAAGAAATAGAACTCCTCCTTTTCGCCAACTATTTTGGCAGCTTCGGCGAGCATTTCCTGAGGCAAATCGGATGCATCTGTCTCGAAACGTGAATAAAAGGCTTTGACGTCAGCGTCTGTTCCGATCCGTCCGATCTGAGGATTGTCACACAATATCTCGATTAATCGATGTACTTGGCCTTTGGTAAAGTATTCAAAGGGGGCCAGCTCAGCGATAATACTGTGTGTAGATGCAAAATTTGGCGAGTTCCTAAGTTCTTCAATAAGCTCAACCTTTTGAGTTTCCTTGGAAAGTTCAATTTTTGGGAATTCTTTCTTGAAGTAGCTGCTGAGAGATTTGTAGAGGGTCACTCGCGAATAACCTGATTTCCGGTCTGACCATTCCTCTGAAAGAAACGACTTCAAATTTCCAATGTCCAACTCGGATTCGAAATCGCCGTCTCTAGACACAATGTCTATCTGTTTCAACCCTGCCGCACCAAGAAGGGTTTCCCAGTGAATACTATCTCCGATTGCACCTTGCTTTCCGGGTGGATTCCCAAGGTCTTGGCGTAAGCGCGCTGCCCGTATGACATCTTCAGTGATCTCTAGGTTTTGGCATTTGTCAAACATGGCCGTGATGAGAACATCTGCATCGAGGTTCTTGCTTGCGATCCTCTTGCCTACTGCCTCCACCAATTTTGAATGACCGTCGTTAGCGTCTTTAAGAGCTTTTTGCAGAGCCGCTAGTTCAGGTAATTTTTTGGTGTAATTTGGTGCCTTGACCTGGTGCTTCGTTGCCTTGAGCTCCGAGAACGAGTCGGACAAAACTCGTTCCCTCATCCTCTGTGTTTCATTCTTGAGATGAGAGTTTGAATACAAGATTACTTCATCATCTTTTATCAAGGTAACTAGTTTTTCGATCTCGCTAAGATCATCAGCACCATATCGGTAGAAATCTAGCAGGATGTTTGCGTCGAGGAACAGGTTCGACAAATCAGACTACCTCGCAAACTTCTTATGCTTCAACCGCTTGGGCTCCAGCGCGTCCGGCCCGAGCCTTCGCTTTTTGTCTTCTTCGTAATCCTCGAAGTTGCCCTCGAACCACTCAACATGTGCATCCCCCTCAAACGCCAGAATATGCGTGCAGATCCGGTCGAGGAAGAAGCGGTCGTGTGAGATGACGACGGCGCAGCCGGCGAAATCGACCAGCGCGTCTTCCAGTGCGCGCAGGGTTTCGACGTCGAGGTCGTTGGTCGGTTCGTCCAGCAGCAGGACGTTGCCGCCCTCTTTCAGCAGGCGGGCCATGTGGACGCGGTTGCGCTCACCCCCTGACAGCAGCGAGACCTTTTTCTGCTGGTCGCCGCCCTTGAAGTTGAAGGACGAGCAATAGGCGCGGGAATTGACCTGCGCGTCGCCCAGCTGGATGATCTCGGCCCCGCCGGTGATCGCCTCCCACACGGTGTCGTTGTCTTTCAGGTCGTCGCGGGACTGGTCGACATAGGACAGCTGCACCGTGTCGCCGTATTCGATGGTGCCGGCGTCGGGTTTCTCCTGCCCGGTGAGCATCTTGAACAGCGTCGACTTACCCGCGCCGTTGGGGCCGATCACACCGACGATGCCGCCGGGGGGCAGGGCAAAGTCCAGCTTTTCGATCAGCTGCTTGTCGCCCATGTGCTTGGCAAGCCCGTTGACCTCGATCACCTTGCCGCCAAGGCGGGGGCCGTTGGGGATGACGATCTGGGCGCGGGTCAGCTTTTCGCGTTCGGACTGTTCGGCCAGCTCGTTATAGGCGTTGATCCGGGCCTTGGATTTGGCCTGACGGGCCTTTTGCCCCTGACGCATCCATTCCAGTTCGCGCTGCAGGGTTTTCTGCTTGGACTTGTCCTCGCGCGCTTCCTGTTCCAGCCGCTTGGCCTTTTGTTCCAGCCATGCCGAATAGTTGCCCTCGTAAGGAATGCCGCGGCCGCGGTCGAGTTCCAGGATCCAGCCGGTGATGTCATCCAGGAAATACCGGTCGTGGGTGACGATCAGGATGGTGCCCTTGTAGTCGATCAGGTGCTGTTGCAGCCAGGCGATGGTTTCGGCGTCCAGGTGGTTGGTCGGTTCGTCCAAGAGCAGCATGTCGGGCGCTTCCAGCAGCAGCTTGCACAGCGCCACGCGGCGTTTTTCACCGCCCGAAAGGTTGGCGATGTTGGCATCGTCCGGCGGGCAGCGCAGCGCCTCCATCGACACGTCGATCTGGCTGTCGAGATCCCACAGATTCTGGCTGTCGATTTCGTCCTGCAGCTTGGCCATCTCGTCGGCGGTTTCATCCGAGTAGTTCATGGCCAGTTCGTTGTAGCGGTCGAGGATCGCCTTCTTTTCAGCTACGCCCAGCATGACGTTTTCGCGCACGGTCAGCGATTCATCCAGCTGCGGCTCCTGCGGAAGATAGCCAACCTTGGCGCCTTCGGCGGCCCATGCCTCACCGGTGAAGTCGGTGTCGAGACCGGCCATGATCTTCATCAGCGTCGATTTACCCGCGCCGTTGACGCCGACAACGCCGATTTTCACGCCGGGCAGAAAGCTCAGGTGGATGTTTTCGAAGCACTTCTTGCCACCGGGGTAGGTCTTGGAGACACCCTGCATGTGGTAGACATATTGATAGGCGGCCATGTCGTGTCCTCTGGAAAGGGGAATTCGGGTTGGGCGGTGTGATAGCGGAAGGCGTGAGGAGGGGCAATCGTCTAGAAATGAAGAAGACATGCCGCAGGTTTGATTTGATTTTTTCGGCCTTCTGCAGTGCTTTCGGGGCAAAGGAGGCATCGGATCATGCGGAATCGTTCAACTGCCGGATTGCTTGGGCTGTTTGGCCTTGCCTGTCTGGTCCTCGCGGGATGCACCTCGCGCACGGATCGGTTGGCGAAGGTTCCCAATGTCTATGCCGAGGGTCGCAATTATCAGGCCGACAGGGTTCCGCCCGTCTATCGCAGCGTGACGCCGCAGGTTCTGTATGCCACCGACCGGTCGCAGGATCTGAAAGAGAATGGCGAGGTAGTGTATCTGTCAGAGCGTTCGGATTCGATGTCATACGGCACGGCGACGGTCGCCTTCAGCGGCGTCGACAGCTGGAACGCGCTGCTGGCGCAGACCCAGGCGGGCAGCACGCAGCGCCCGGCCCGGCTGAATGTGGCGTCATTTGCCGACCACATCCGCTTTTCCAAGACGCCGCTGGTATCGGAACGACGCGACGGGCGGTTGCAGACCGAGGCGGGCGCCAGGCGGACCTATGAGCTTTATGCCGATCAGTTCCGCACCGCCATCGCCGAACAGACACGGCAAAGCGGGACGGGCAACATCCTGATCTACGTGCACGGGTTCAACAACGAATTCGACGACGCGCTGACGACGCTGACCAATATCTGGCACTATTCCGGGCGGCAGTCGATCCCGCTGGCATTTTCCTGGCCTGCCGGAAACCCGGGCCTGTTCAAGTATTTCAAAGACCGCGAATCGAGCGAGTTTTCAGTCTATCATTTCAAGGAATTGCTGGATCTGCTGGCCTCGGTGCCCGAGGTCGACCAGATCGATATCGTGGCGCATTCGCGGGGCACGGACGTGGTGACGTCGGCGTTGCGCGAACTGGTCATCCGCGAGCGGGGACGGGGCAACAAGCCCAAGCTGACCATGAAGACCGGCACCCTGATTTTGGCCGCGCCCGATCTGGATGTGGGCACGGTGCGCCAGCGGCTGATCAGCGAGCGGTTTTCCGAGGCCTTCGAGCAGGTCAACGTCTATATCAACCCCAGGGACAAGGCGCTGGCCTATGCTTCGGTGCTGACGCAGGAGGCACGGTTCGGTCGACTGGATGCGTCGGATTTCGCGCCGGGCGAGCTTGCGGCGCTGCAAAAGGTGGGGCTGATCCACTTCATCCGGGTCGAAGGTGCGGGCGGCAATGGGCATTCCTATTTCCGCGACAATCCGGGTGTGATGTCGGATATCGCGCTGGCGCTGCGGACCCGGGCCTTTCCCGGCGGCACGCTGCGGCCGCTGGAGCAGGATCAGGACACGATCTGGCGGTTGCACAGCAGCTATCCGCTGGACCGCCTGCCGGACCTGAGCTTTATTCCGGTGGGAGGAGAGCGGTAATGGCTGAATTGGCCGAACTGATCGCGGGTTGGGCACAGCCCGGACAGGTGCGCTGGATCGGCGTGCGGCCCGAGCGGCGCGCCCCGATGCGCGCCCTGGAGGCGGTTCAGGTCGGCCCGGAAGGGTTGCAGGGTGACCGCGCGCGGGCGGGCAAGCGGGCGGTGACGCTGATCCAGGCCGAGCATCTGGCGCCGATTGGGGCGTATCTTGGAAAAGGGTCAGTGGCGCCGGATATCCTGCGGCGCAACCTTGTCGTTTCCGGAATAAACCTGTCCGCCCTCAAGGGGCGTGACGTGCGGGTGGGTGAGGCGGTTCTGCGCCTCGGCGTGATCTGCGCGCCGTGCAGCCGGATGGAAGAGGCGCTGGGCAAGGGAGGCTATTCGGCGGTGCGCGGGCATGGCGGCTGGTGTGCCGAAGTGCTGCGGTCGGGGCTGATCCGGCTGGGCGACGACGTCAGTCCAGTCGATTGACAAGCGTCGCCAGTTCTGAACAACAGCGAAGAATGATGAGGCACTCCATACCCTTCGCGCGCCCCGGACAGGTGGTCGGCCTGCTGGGCGGTTCGTTCGACCCGCCGCACCAGGGCCATGTCCACATCACCCGCGAGGCGATGAAGGCGTTCGGGCTGGACCGCGTGTGGTGGCTGGTGTCGCCGGGAAACCTGCTCAAGGAACGTGGTCCCGCGCCGCTAGACCAGCGCATGGCGGCGGCGCGTGCGCTGATGCGCCATCCGCGCGTCGAAATCACCGATATCGAGGCCAGAATCGGCACGCGGGCAACAGCGGACACGTTGGCGGCGCTCAGGGTGCTTTATCCGGGGGTGCGGTTTGTCTGGCTGATGGGGGCCGACAATCTGGCGCAACTGCATAAATGGCGCAACTGGCGGTCGATCATGGAAACCGTGCCCGTGGGTGTCGTCGCGCGCCCGGGGGATCGCATTGCAGCGCGGATGTCGCCGGCGGCACGCGCGTTCGGGCGATATCGGATCGACGGGCAGGCCCGCCATCTGCTGGGGCGCTCCGACGCGCCCGCGTGGTGTTTTGCCGATGTGCCGATGCTGCATGTCAGCTCGACGCAACTCCGCCAGCGCGGGGCATGGGTGCGGGCAATCGAATAGAGCGCCTTTGGCGCGCTCTTTTGGTTTTTTGTTGAGGGACGCTGTCCCTTAAGCTCCCTGGGGTATTTGCAGCCAGAAAGAAGCATATGCGCGGCCTTGCGTCCTTGCCGGGTTGCGCCACAAGGCGCCTGCCGCCCAAAAACCGCGTTCATACCTTCGCGAGGACGAAGGGAAATCAATAGGATATTCCCGGTGCGGTCCCTTATACTGGGTCTCGAACTGGCCGAGGACCCGACCAACCATGACCACAACCGCCCGCCTGATCCTCTGTGCCGGGGTGCTGGCCGTTCTTGTGGCCGGAACATGGGTGGCCTATGCCTATGGCGAGTATTTCGCCACGCCCGGACAGATGGCGGCCTATCTGCGCGGCTACGGGATGTGGGCGCCCGCGATGGTGATCGGGCTGATGATCCTGCACAGTTTCGTGCCGTTCCCGGCTGAAATCCTGGCCATCTGCGCCGGGGCGATATTCGGTACGCTGACCGGAGCGGCGCTGATCTGGTGCGGCGCCATGCCGGGGGCGCTGGTGGCCTTTGGCCTTGCCCGCTGGCTGGGCCGCGATGTCGTGCGGGGCTGGCTCAGCCAGTCGCAGGCGCGGCGGCTGGATGACTGGACCCTTACGCAGGGCGCCTTCACGCTGCTGGTCCTGAGATTCCTGCCGGTGGTCGCGTTCAACCTGATCAACTATGCCGCCGGTCTGACCCGCGTGCCGCTCTGGACATTCGTCTGGACAACTGCCGTTGGCATCATACCAATCACGCTGTTGTCGACCTGGCTGGGCGCGCATATGCGACAACTCGACTGGACGACGCTGCTGGTGTTCTCGGGGGTGGGGATCGTTGCCGTGGTCGGCCTGCACCGGCTGATCAGGGCGCGGGGGTGGGGATGAGTGCGACGCCCCCCGATGCCGAAGACCTCAAAGCCATGGTGTCGCTGTCGCGGCAAAGGCCGGTCAGCTATGGCTTTTGCCTGGGCAGCTCGGTGGAAACCAGCGTTCTGGTCATGCATCGCGACCGCGCGCCGGATGTCATGGGGCGGGTGGCGCGGCAACTGGGCGAGACCCCGAAAGTGGCATTCGGCACGGCGTCGATGCGGGGTCGGGTGATGACGCTCAGCTGCGACAACCGCCCGCCGCCCCGGCTGGCCCGCCGGATCAAGCGGTTCCTGCACGACCAGGGGCTGAAGCTCAAGGTCGTGCTGCAGGACCGGCCTGCAGCGCCCCAGACAAGCGCCGCTTCCGAACCTCTGGCCGATACCCGCTGGACCCGGCTCAGGGCGCGTGCCGGGCAGTTGGTCGCGGCCAGATCGCAAAAGGACCCGCAGGCAGCGGCGCGGCTTGATGCGGCGCTGGATATCGTTGACGGCAAATGGCGGTCGGGCGACCGCAAGGGCGCGGCCAAGGCCCTGCGCCATGTCGTCAGGGCCATAGCCGCGCGTGCGGAAAAGTAACGGCCCGGCAAAAACACATGCCACCGGGTGGCGCATCGGCGCGAACATAGTAAGTTTCCCGCACCATGTGTTTTTCCGCCCAGGCCAGCTTTGTCGCTGGCGCCGCCCTGATATCGTGCAGCTATTTCACCACCGCCGCCGCGCGCCGGGCCGGGCGGCGTTACCTCGCGCTGGCCACCTTGCCGCTGTTCTTCGGCATCCAGCAGCTGGCCGAAGGGTTCCTGTGGCTTTCGCTTGACGGCGCCACGGCCTTGCCCCTGCGGCCCGAGATGGTCTTTCTGTTCTTCGCCTACTGGTTCTGGCCGTTCTGGGTGCCGCTTTCCTCGGCGCTGATCGAACCGGGCCCGGCGCGGAGAAAGCTGTTCTCGTGGATCGCCGTGGCCGGGTTCATTCTGGGGATGTTGCTGTTCCTGCCGGTTCTTTATCATCCGGAACGGCTTGAAATCGTGCTGGTGCATCATTCCATCCGCTACGAAAACCCTCACATGTTTCCCACCGAGATGCTCAAGGTTGCGGTTCGGGTCGTCTATGCGATCATCATCGTCGTGCCCCTGATCGGCTCCGGCCACCGGCAGCTTCGCATCTTCGGCTGGCTGATCGCGGCCTCTGTCGCGATCGGTTTTCTGTTCGCCTCCTACGCCTTCACCTCGATCTGGTGTTTCATGGCGGCGATCCTGTCGGCCTATGTCTTTTGGATGATGCGCCGGATGCCACCGCAGCGCGGCATCTGAGCTATCCCGCCAACAGGGCCGATGCAGATTTTTCGACGCTCGGCGGCAGACCGAATTTGCGGGAATACTCCCGGCTGAACTGGGTGGGGCTTTCATACCCTACCTCGAACGCCGTTGATGCAACCGAATGGCCCCCCGACATCAACAGCCGTCGCGCCTCCAGCAGGCGCAGCTCTTTCTGGTACTGCAACGGTGTTGTCGAGGTCACCGCCTTGAAATGTTCATGAAAGGCCGAGGCGCTCATCCCCGATTCAGCGGCCAGATCGGCAACCGGGATCGGCTGGCGGAAATCACTGCGGATCAGCGCGATGGCTCTGGAAATCCGGCTGGCCGGGCTTTCGTGCCGCAGCAGCTGGCGCAACATGCCGCCGTGACGCGCGCGCAGCAGCCGGAAATGGATCTCCTTCAGCACCAAAGGGCCAAGCGCGCGGGCCTCCACCGGGTCGCACGACAGCCGGAACAGCCGCGCCACCGCGCCGATCAGGGCCGCATCACTGGCCGCCGCATCCAGAGAATGCAGATGGCCCTCGGGTTCAGCCACTCCGCCGATCTCGTCATACAGGCTGCGCGCCAGCGCCAGATCCAGCCGCAGGGCAAGCGCGGTATAGGGGGCATCGGGGCTGGCCTGAATGACCGCCGCGTCCACCGGCACCGCGTGGCTGACGATCAGTGTGTCGCCCGCACCATAGCGCACGACCCGCCCGCCCATATGCGCCTCTTTCGCACCCTGCAGTACCAGACACATGATGGGATCATAAAACGCCGCCGAACAGGCGGTCTTTTCCAGGTTGCCAATGGCGTACAGCCCCTTGACGCCCGTCTCGCACCCGGATCCCAACGCATCCCGCGCCCTGACATAGCTGAAAACCTCGCTGACCAGATCTTTGGGTATCATCGGAACAGCCCTCCTGCCTTTGAAACATAGACCGGATGGCGTGGGCAATGAACACTAAATCCCAAAGCTTCGGAGGATCAGGCAGATCATTCGGAGGATCGGGCAAGGCCGATCCCGATCCGGTTGATAGGTATGGATCACATCCAACAGAAAGAGGTCCCAATGCCACAGACCATACTCATCACCGGCGCATCTTCGGGCATCGGCAAGGCCACGGCCCGGCTTTTCCTGTCACAGGGTTGGAACGTGATCGCCACCATGCGCAATTCCGGCGACGGTGGCGAATTCGAAGCGGCTGAGAATGCTCTGGTTGCGGCGCTGGACGTCACCAAACCCGACACGATCGCATCTGCCGTTGAACAGGGGATTGCGAAATTCGGCAGGATCGACGCGCTGTTGAACAACGCGGGTTACGGCGCCTATGGCCCGCTCGAGGCGTTTTCGATGGCGCAGGTCCAGCGGCAGTTCGACACCAACGTGATCGGCCTGATTGCCGTGACCAAGGAAATGCTGCCCCACTTCCGCACCGAAAAATCCGGCACCATCGTCAACATCTCTTCCATCGGTGGGCAGATGACCTTTCCGCTTGGCACTTTGTATCACGGCACCAAATTCGCGGTAGAGGGCCTGTCCGAGGCGCTTCATTACGAGCTTGAAGCATTTGGCGTTAAGGTAAAGATCGTTGAACCCGGTATGATCAAAACCGATTTCGGGGGGCGGTCTTTCGAATTCGTGATGGATGAAACTATGCCTGAATATTTGCCGACCGTCTCTGGCATGCAGGCCGCGATGGGATTTTATGCGGCGTCGCCTTCCGAACCCGAGGTTGTGGCCGGGGTGATCTGGAACGCGGTGACCGACGGCAGCGACCGCCTGCGCTATCGCGCCGGTGCCGATGCCGAGACGCTGCTGGATGCGCGCAAGGCGCAGGATGACGAAACCTTTATCGGCACCATGAAACAGAACATGCGGGGATAGACCCAAACAATCGGAGGACGTGACATGTATACTCAAGCGATCGAACGGGGCGGTCTGGCCGTCGTGACCGGCGGTGCCAGCGGTGTCGGTCTGGCGGCGGCGGAACGCTTTGCCCAGGCAGGGCTGGGGGTGGTTCTGGCCGATCTGCCCGGCGAGGCGCTGGACGCCGCCACCGCCCGGATCACCAAGCTGGCCCGCGACGGCGTCACCGTGATGGCCGTACCCACCGATGTCAGCGATGCAACATCCGTCGCGGCGCTGGCCGAGGCCTCCTATGCCGCGGGCGAGGTTGCGGTGCTGATGAACAACGCCGGCATTGCCCGCCCCAGCACCAGCTGGACCAACCCCGAAGCGTGGCGGCAGATGCTTGAGGTCAACCTGTTCGGTGTGATCAACGGCGTGCAGTCTTTCCTGCCCCGCATGGTCGCCGCCGAGCGACCCGCCGTGGTGATCAACACCGGCTCCAAACAGGGGATCACCACGCCACCCGGCAGCCCGGCCTACAATGTCTCCAAGGCGGGGGTGAAGGTTCTGACCGAGATGCTGGCCCATGACCTGCGACAGGCCAAAGCCCCGATCTCGGCGCATCTCTTTGTGCCCGGTTTCACCTATACCGGCATGATCGCCCGCCACATGCCGGAAAAACCGGCCGCGGCCTGGACCTCGGAACAGACCGTGGATCACCTGATCGCCCGCATGTCGGCGGGGGATTTCTATATCCTCTGCCCCGACAATGACGTCACCCCGGAACGCGACAGGAAACGGGTCGCCTGGGCCTTGGGGGATATCCTGGAAAACCGGCCCGCGCTGTCGCGCTGGCATCCAGAATTTGCCGAGGCTTTTGCCAGACACGAACAATCCTGAGGCGCGTGGATTGTACATTTCGGACAATGGCCCCTGAAATCACGGTACAAACTGCTACAAAAAAGCAGGTTCACCCTTGGGCGGGCACACGATAGAAGACCGCCAAGAGCAGTTTCCGGAGACCCGCCATGCCCGTGCCCAAGCCTGTTGTCCTGTGCATTCTCGACGGCTGGGGTCTGTCTGACGACGCGCGTTCGAACGCTCCGGTTCTGGCGCATACCCCCACCTTCGACGCCATCATGTCGCAAGGCCCGCACGCGCGGCTGATCACCCACGGCCCGGATGTGGGATTGCCCACCGGACAGATGGGCAATTCCGAGGTCGGCCACACCAATATCGGCGCCGGGCGGGTGGTGGCGATGGATCTCGGCCAGATTGATCTGGCTATTGAGGACGGGTCGTTTTTCGAGACCGAAACGTTGCGTGATTTCATTGCAAAAACAAAGACTTCTGGCGGTGTTGCGCATTTGATGGGACTGGTCTCGGACGGCGGGGTGCATGGCCATGTGAACCACATTGTCGCTGCCGCGCAGGCGATCACGCGGGCTGGTGTTCCGGTGGCGCTTCACGCGATCACCGACGGACGCGACGTGGCACCGAAATCCGCCTTCGGCTATATCGCCGAGCTGGAAGAGCGCCTGCCCGAGGGAGCTGGCATCGTTACCGTCTGTGGCCGCTATTTCGCCATGGACCGCGACAACCGCTGGGAGCGCGTGGCCGAGGCGTACGAGGCCATCGTCAACGGCAAGGGCCGCCCGGTCAGCACCGCCCATTCCGCAATCGATCACGCCTATAACCAATCGGAAACAGACGAATTCATCGCCCCCACGGTCCTTTCCGGATACCATGGAATCAAGGACGGAGACGCCGTTTTCTGCCTTAATTTCAGGGCCGACAGGGCGCGCGAAATCCTGCGCGCCATTGGCGAGCCGGGCTTTGCCGAGTTTGAAACCGGCCCGCGCCCCAAGTTGGCGGCGCTGCTGGGCATGGTCGAATACTCCGACCGTCACAACGCCTATATGACCACGGTTTTCCCAAAACGCGATATCGTCAACACGCTGGGGGAATGGGTGGCCAAGCAGGGCTTGCGTCAGTTTCGTCTTGCCGAAACCGAGAAATACCCGCATGTGACGTTCTTCCTCAATGGCGGCAAGGAGGAGCCTGAGGCGGGCGAAGATCGCCATATGCCCCAATCGCCCAAGGTTGCGACATATGACCTGCAACCAGAGATGAGCGCGCCCGAGGTGACAGAGAAGTTCGTCGAGGCGATCGAAGCGGGGTATGACCTGATCGTCACCAACTATGCCAACCCGGACATGGTCGGGCACACCGGCGATCTGCAAGCCGCGATCAAGGCCTGCGAGGCGGTGGACCAGGGTCTGGCCAGGGTTGTGGCCGCACTGGAAAAGGCGGGGGGCGCGATGATCGTGACCGCCGATCACGGCAATTGCGAAACCATGACCGATCCGGTTACCGGCGGGCCGCACACGGCGCATACTCTGAACCCGGTCCCGGTCGCCCTGGTGGGTGGACCAGCCGGGGCAACCCTGCGCGAAGGGCGTTTGTCTGACCTGGCGCCGACGATCCTTGACCTGATGGGGTTGCCCAAACCGCCCGAAATGACGGGCGAGAGCCTGCTGAAATGAAATTCCATGCGGCTCTTTTGGCTGCTTTGATATGGTCCGGTGCGGCCAATGCCCAAAGCGATGCCGCCAGCGCGGCGCGCACGGCGGCTGCGATGCTGGAGCAGGCCACAATCTCTCTTGATGAGGCCGAAAGCGCGCGCGACCGCGTGCGGGCACTGACAACGACCATTCAGGCGTTTGAGGCAGGTTTGGCGGCGATGCGCGACGGTCTGCGCAAGGCAGCGACCCGCGAGGCGCAATTGGCTGCTGAATTGCGGTCGCGAGAAGACGAAATATCGGATCTTCTGGGTGTGCTGCAAACCATTGAAACCACACCGCCGCCGGTTCTGATGCTGCATCCGGTTGGGCCTTTGGGTGCGGCCCGGTCGGGCATGATGATGGCCGAGGTGGCACCTGCCCTGAATGCGCGAGCAGAAGACTTGCGACAGGATCTGACCGAGGTGCAGACCCTGCGCCAGCTACAGCAGAATGCAGCGGATACTCTTGCGGATGGATTGGCCGGTGTCCAAAAGGCGCGCGCCGAACTCAGCAAGGCGGTGGCGGACCGAACCGATCTGCCGCGCCGGTTTACCGAAGACCCTGTCAGGGCTGCGATCCTGATTTCCTCGACAGAAACGCTGGAAGGGTTTGCCAGCGGCCTGTCCGAAATCGCAGCGGGCGAGATCGCGGCGACCGACGCCGATATTTCAACGCAAAAGGGCGAATTGGAATTGCCGGTGCAGGGTGTCGTGTTGCGACGTGCCGGAGAGGCGGACGCCGCCGGAATCACCCGCAACGGCATGATCGTTGCAACACGGCCACGTGCGTTGGTGGTTTCTCCGACTGCGGCGACGATCCGGTATCGCGGTCCATTGCTGGACTTGGGAAACGTGGTCATTCTTGAGCCACAGCCGGATTTACTGTTCGTTTTCTCCGGGTTGCAGGAGGTCTTTGGCGCCCCCGGTCAGGTGGTTCCGGCGGGCAGCCCGGTCGGATTGATGGCGGGCACTACACCGGAAATCGGCGCTATTTTGTCAACAAGCGGTGATGGCACTGGAACTGACCGCCCAGAAACGCTCTATATAGAGGTGAGAGAAGGCAACAGCCCGGTGAACCCCGAGGCGTGGTTCCGAACGGACAAGGATGGATAGACGAGTATGAAAAAATTCGTGATGGCCGGTCTGGCCGGAACTATAGCGGGCGTGATCGCGACAACGCAGATTGCGGGTCCTCTGCTGGCGCAGGAAGCAAAGAACAACGCAACAGTTTACGAGCAACTTGATCTGTTCGGCGACATTTTTGAACGCATCCGCGCCCAGTACGTGGAAGAGGTCGAGGCGAATGAACTGATCGAAGCGGCCATTGACGGCATGCTGACATCGCTGGATCCGCATTCCAGCTATCTGTCGCCCGATGACGCGGAACAGATGCGGGTGCAGACGCGCGGCGAATTCGGCGGTCTGGGTATCGAAGTCACCCAGGAAGAGGGCTTTGTCAAAGTTGTCTCGCCGATCGACGGAACCCCGGCGGACGAGGCCGGGGTCGAGGCGGGCGATTTCATCACCCATGTCGACGGTGAAAGCGTTCTGGGCCTGACCCTGGACAAGGCAGTTGACCTGATGCGCGGGCCGGTCGGGTCCGAAATCGTGATCACCATCGTTCGCGAAGGCGAGGCCGAGCCGTTCGATGTCACGATCATCCGTGACACGATCAAGCTGACCGCCGTGCGCGCCCGCACCGAAGGCACCAGCGTGGTGCTGCGGGTGACGACCTTCAACGATCAGACTTATCCCAATCTCAAGGAAGGGCTGGACAAGCAGATCGAGGAAGCGGGCGGCGTCGACAAGATCAACGGCGTCGTGCTGGATCTGCGCAACAACCCCGGCGGGTTGCTGACGCAGGCGATCAAGGTGTCGGACGCGTTCCTGGAAGAAGGCGAGATCGTATCGACCCGTGGCCGTAACCCAGAAGATGGCGAGCGGTTCAACGCGACCGCCGGCGATCTGGCGCTGGGCAAGCCGGTCGTGGTGCTGATCAATGGCGGTTCGGCCTCGGCCTCGGAAATCGTGGCCGGTGCCTTGCAGGACCACCGTCGGGCGATTGTCGTGGGCACCAAGAGCTTTGGCAAGGGTTCGGTCCAGACGGTGATGCCGTTGCGTGGCGATGGCGCGATGCGCCTGACCACGGCGCGGTATTACACACCGTCGGGCCGCTCGATTCAGGCGCTGGGCGTCAGCCCGGATATTGTTGTCGAACAGCCACGCCGCCAGCCTGCGGAAGAGGCAGAGGAAGACAAGAAACCGCGCACCCGCTCCGAGGCTGACCTGCGCGGACGTCTGAACAATGACAGCCTTTCCGAGGACGAAGTCCGCCAGATCGAGGAAGATCGTGCAAAGGCGGAGGCAACCGCCGAACTGCGCGAGCAGGATTATCAATTGGCTTATGCAATAGACATTCTGAAAGGGCTGTCCGCCTTTGGTTCCGAGAACTGATAAAAAGGCAATTCTTGACAAGGGCCGCCATCGAGCGGCCCTTTTTGCTGCAATCAATGCGCCCCGCTGCCAACGGTCGACACCCGCTCGCTCCAACGGTTGATGATGCTGCGCAATAGCGCCAGAACCACTTCGATCGAAAACCCCGCAAGGAATGCCAGCGCCAAAAGCCCGATCGATTTGAACGGCACATAGATCATGTTGGCCACCTCGGGGGTGAAGAAATTGACCACGGCAACACCGGCAAGCGATCCCATCATCAAGCGCACGACCGAGCGGAAGAACTTGGGATCGGGATTGGTGCGGCTGAGCATGAACCCCAGCGTGTAAACCATGGCCCCCAACGCGCCGTATAGCGACGGCAGCCACCATTTGGACACCACGCGGTATTCCCGTTGCAATTGATACGTGTTGTCGATCTTGAACGATTTGCCCGAGCCCAGCCAATGGAACGGTGAAAGGGGTTCCTGCTTGCGGGCGCAGCGGATGAACTGGATCAGCTTGGTGCGCAACGTGATATCGAACAGGATCTCGGGATTTTGAAGCGAACTTGCAACGCGTCTTGACTCGGCGCCCTGCGTTGCCAGCATACCCGAAATACTGGCCAGTATCTTTTTCACCTCGTCCTCGCACTGATCCGGTCGGAGAGGTGCGGTGAAATCGATGCCGGACCCGGCATAGAACGAGGCAGGTTCGGCCTGCACCGCCTTTGCGGATCGGGATACGGACGCGCCGCGTTGACCAAGGTCGACCGTGTTCGAGACGCTTCTGAAAGTCTCTCTCATGACCGCGAAGTAGTCCAGAATGGCCTGTGGTGCGATTTCTCCGTTGGCGGAGACCTGTACGGATGCCGACGTGCCGCCTTGAAAATATGGCGTCGCGGTATTGGTTTGAGGGCAAAAGATCTTGAGCCACTGCGCGCGATACGCTCTTTGCGGACGCGGCGACGCGTTGCTTGGACCGGGTGAAACCGCGCCCTGTTCAAAACAGGTATAGTCAGCGACCCGGCCCAGTGTCTTTTGCAGAGGGTAGGTTTCCTGTTCCGCCCTTTGAACATCCAGCCGCAGCTTTTCGACCTTTTCCTCGAAGGCGAGGATCTTGTCGAAATAAGACGACCCCTCGCTCCAGCTTGAATTCCATTGGCTGTCATGGCTGCCATTGTTCTCCAAACGTCCGATCAGCCAGGCCAGATAGGTGCGTTCCAGTTCCACCAAATCCTGTTTTTCAATGGCCTGAATCTCGCTGATCAGCAATTCGGTGCGTTGCGCCCAGACCGTGTAAAACCCGGTAAGAACAAAAAGCACCAATGCGCCCACCGCGATAGTCAGATTGGTGAACCATTTCTTTGTTCCATGCAGGATGCGCGAGGGCAAAGGGATATCCCGGGCGCTTTGGCGGCTTTGAAACGGGTTCCATTCCCGCAGGTCCAGCAGGGTGACGGGATAGATGCTGCGGATCACGTTGTTGAATTCCGACCGCAGCGTCCGGTAGGCTTCGGAGTCGATTTCCAGCCCACCTTCTTTTTCGGCCCTGTGCGCGGCTTCGAGCGCCAGCAGGAACTTGTCGTCATTCAGGTATCCGCAGCAGGTGGCGTAATTTTCAACCCGCCTTGCATCCCTGAGAAATTCGCGGACGGCAGTACGTTCCGAGGATTCATATGGTCTTTGGGTATCCTGGTTCGCCATGACATTTCACCCCAGATAACCCGGATACCAGGCGCCGTTATACCAACACTCGCAATAAGCTCCTGGCGGGCCGGGATAATCAGCCCAGCACCAGAAATAGGCCGTGAAACAAATCTCACCGGGATTGTGTGGCGGCACCTGCGCAAACGCATGTCTCGGTTGCAGGGAAACCGAGAGCAGAATTCCGAAGAGCCAGACAATAAATATCTTCTTTAAGCTGATCATAATTAAGCCTGAGCTGAAAAAACTCAGACATTATATCATAAAATTTGATTTTCTGGGGAATATTTGGATGCACGTATAATCTGCTCCGAATTGCGAATTTACACGTGTTCCAGCATTTTGGCTCGATTGTCCTCGAGCCCCTGCGGTTTCAAACTTGCCGAAAGACGGATTACGCCTCTGTGCAATGGCGGCGAAATGCGCGTTTGAGCGTATCGAGTTCCGCCCTTAGCAACTCGATCTCGGCGCGCAGGTCATCTGCTGCCGGTTCTCCGGCAATCAGGGTGATATCGCCCAGTTTGGCGCCGGTCTCGGTGTCAAAGATGAGGATGCAATTCACGCCTTCGGTCACGGCCGCCGCCGGGACCGGTATTCGAACCGCCCATCCGGACCCGTCCTGTGTCACGGACACCCCATCGACGGGCTGGTCAAGATGCCGGACATCCAGACGCGGCGGTTCGGTAGCGCCGGTCACAAGGCCATCCCAGATCCCGTTTTCCAGGCGTAGTTTCGTCAGGGTCAACTGGCTCATGTCAGTCCTCGACTACAGATCGGCGCGGTGATGGCGGCACAGTGTCAGGTCGCGCAGAACGATCTGGTTCCATTCCGGATTCTGAATGATCAGGTCCAGCCAGATCTTTTCAACCCGTTTTTCGTTCATATCGGAATAGGCCAGATCGAATTCGGCGCTTGCTGCGCGCGTCTCGGTGGTCAGCTCTTGAGACACCTGCCCGGTATTCGGCCCATGTTGAACGTTGAGCCGAGCAATTATCCCGACCGGACGTTCTGCTTCGACAATCATATCCATGCGGATCATGTGAGCGCGCGTCAGCCCTTGCATGGCTTCGGGCGGCAGATCGATGGCCAATGCCAGAAACGACCCCTGAAACTCAAACACCTCCAGACAGACACCAAACGGCGCGAAATCCTCTTCATTCGTGTTGCGCAACTGGCGAAGGGTGATTTCGGAAAGCGGGCAGTCGTGGAACAGGGCGACATCGTCACCGATCTGTTCGCGTTTTGCCGCCGAGGATAGTCCCGGTTTGCGTATCGGGCCGCGCCACAGATTGGGTCGCCAGGCCCATTCTGTGCCGTGCGGTCGGGGAAAGTGATTGCTGCCCAGGCGCGGACGCGCCAGGCGTCCGTCCGCGACCTGGATAAGCTCGTCAAGGTTGCGGCGCAGGGCTCGGGCGCGGTTGCGCTGGCTGCGCAATTCAGTCAGATCGGCGCTCTTGGACCCGTTGGCAGCGGCCTGCCAGCGTTTCATCGCCTGTTTGTGCAAAATTCGGTCCAGCAACCTGTCCATCGCCTGTCCGTTGAGTGGATGATTGGCTCCTCTTTAGCGAAAGAACATTGGCAAGATAAAGACAATGCGCGGAAAATTTACCGGTAAATGAAATTCTGTACTCTGATCCGGGCATGGCGGGTGCTATTTCGTCAATTTGAAACCTTGCGTGAACCGTTCCGGGAAGCGTGCGTGTTCTTGTAATCGAGTGGGGCAGTGCTTACCGTCAATGTCCCGGTAGCAGTGGGTTTTTCGCGGCGCGCCGCGGATTGCTCCAGCCAGCAGAGGGACCGGGGTATGGAACCCAGTTTGTTCGCGTTCATCTGGAAGTATTCCAAACGGCAGCAGCTTGTTCTGCTGGCGCTGACCGTTATGTCCTTTCCGTTCCTCTATGCCTCGCTGGAATTGCCCAAGCGGATCATCAATGACGCCATCGGGTCGACCCGCGCCACGATCGAGCTTTGGGGCGTGACGCTGACCCAGGTGCAGTATCTTTTGGTTCTGTGCTTTGCGTTCCTGGCCACCGTTCTGGTCAGCGGCCTGATGAAGATGCGCATCAACACCATGAAAGGTGTGTTGTCCGAACGTATGCTGCGGCGTCTGCGATATACGCTCATCGGGCGGATGATGCGGTTTCCCAAGGCCTATTTCGCGACGACAAGTCAGGGCGAACTGGTGTCGATGATCACATCCGAGGCCGAACCGATGGGCGGGCTGATGGGCGATGCGGTTGCCCAGCCGGTGTTCCAGGCCGGGCAGATGCTGACCATCGTCACGTTCCTGTTCATGCAAAGCGTGTGGTTCGGTCTGGCCTCGGTGGCGTTGATCCCGTTGCAGGCCTGGCTGATCCCGATGCTGCAGCGCCAGATCAACCTGCTTAACAAGGACCGGATTCAGGAAGTCCGGCGACTGAGTTCCGAAATTGGTGAAAGCGCTGCCGGCATCAGCGACCTGCGCGCCAATGGCGGTTGGCGATACCGGATGGCGCAGTTTACCGACCGGCTGGGGCGATTGTTCGAAATCAGGTTCAGGATCTATCAGAAGAAGTTCTTCATGAAGTTCCTCAACAACCTGATCTCGCAGATGACGCCGTTTCTGTTCTATTCGGTCGGCGGATATCTTGCGATCAAGGGCCAGATCACCGTGGGGGCGCTGGTGGCGGCGCTGGCGGCCTACAAGGATCTGTCGGGGCCGTGGAAAGACCTTTTGTTCTATTACAATCAGGTGCAGGACATGTCACTGCGCTGGCAGATCGTGACCGAACGGTTTGCCCCCCGCGACATGATCCCCGAACACTTGTTCGAAGGTCGCCCAAAGGAAATCCAGCATTTGCGCGGCGCGGTCGAACTGCGGGAGGTAACGGTCCAGGATCAGGATGGCAACATCATCCTCGAAGACATCAACCTGACCATTCCGCCCGGCGCACGTGTGGCAATCCAGTCGTCACGGGCCTCCGAACGGCAGGCGATCGCGCATCTTCTGACCCGCGAGGTTCTGCCCTCGCATGGCGAGGTTGTTGTCGCCCGCCACAAGCTCAACGATCTGCATCAGGCCGTGATTGCGGCCCGTGTCGGTTATGCCCATTCCCGCCCCTACCTGTTTGATGGAACATTGGGCGACAACCTTCTGATGCCGCTGCGGACATCTCCGCATCATCAGGGGGATGACGGATCGAGTGCACTCAGCCGAGCCCAGACCGAGGCGCAACGCGCTGGAAACAGCACCGATCCGCTGGATATGGACTGGACCGATCCGGGCCTCGCCGGGTTGGAGGATGGCGAGCAGATCCGTGACTGGTGGTTTCAGTTGGTCGAGGCGATGGGGATTGACGAGTTCATGTTCCGCCGCACCCTGCGATCGCGCCTGGATCCGGACTTGCATCCGGAGTTGGCGCAGGCGTTGGTCGATCTGCGCCCGAAGATCGCAGAGCGCATCGCCACCAGCGGCCTTTCCGATCTGGTGCATCGCTTCCATCCCGAGCGGTTCAACCCCGCCGTTCCGTTGGGTGGCAACCTGCTTTTTGCGGCCCCCACCCGAAACATTGCGCCCGAACTTCTGGCGGGCGACGAACGCTTTATCGAAATGCTGAGCGGGCAGGGTTTGGCCGAGGAGGCGCGGGATATCGCGCTGGGCGTCATCGAGGCCCTCAAGCAGACGTTCGGACGTGACGACACCGATCACCCGCTGTTCCGGCGATTGGGCATGGAACCCGAAATGTATCACCGTCTGCTCGACATCGCCGGGCGGCGGGCAGCGCGTGGGGATCGCGCACTGGATGAGTCCGAGCGCGCCCTGCTGTTGACCGTCCCGTTCTTGCTGACGGCCGAACAGATCGGCCCCAGCTTTCCGGAAAAGTACAAGGAAAAGATCCTCTCGATCCGCCGGACTCAGGCGGAAAAACTGCGAAACGCGATGGAGGGGCTGTTTGTTCCGGTCTCGCCAGACCAGTATGTGCCGCGCCTCACCGTCATGGAAAACGCGCTGTACGGCCGCGTGTCCATCATGGCCGGCGCTCGTCTGGACGAGATCGAGGATGTGGTGGCCGAGGTCCTGAACGAGGCCGGGCTGCGCCGCCGCGTGGCCGCCATCATCTATGATCTGCCCTCTGGTCTGGGGGGCACCAATCTGCCGACCGTGTTCCAGGAACGCGCGGCATTCTCTCGCGCGGGGATCAAGCGGCCCGACATCCTGATCCTCGACAAGGCTCTGGCCAGCCACGATTCCGAAAGCCGACTGCGCACTCGGCAGAAATTGCGTGAATTGCTGCCCGATTCGATCATGATCTTCATGGAAGACCATTTTGCCCATCCCGAGGCTTATGACCTGTTCATCGAAATCCAGGATGGTCGCATCGATGGGGTTTCACGCTCGCAGCTTGAACTGGGCGAAGGTGCGGCGGCCGATCTCAGCCGAAAGCTGAACATCATCGCCTCGACCGAGCTGTTCGCCAAGATCGATGCACGCAACCAGCGGCTGCTGGCGTTTTCCGCGCAATGGTATGACGCGGCTGCGGGGCAAGTGATCTTTTCGAGCGGGCAATCCGCCGATGCTGCCTATCTGTGCCTGGAGGGGCGCGCGCTGCTGAGCTGGAAGGACGACGAGGGTCAGACCCGCACGATTTCGACGGTAGAACCGGGCCGCCTGATCGGCGATCTGTCGATCATCACCGGATTGCCCCGTCAATTCGACCTGATCGCGCAGGAAAAAAGCAGCTTTCTGAGAATCGGAGCCGAGGAGTTCCGCGCGGTGGTAGAAAATGACTCGTCGGTGGCGGTGCAATTGCTGGAAACGGTGGCCGGGCACCTTGTCAATGTGGCCGACCGGTTGCGTGTCGAGAAGTTCGGAGGATCCGAATCCGGCGCCACCAACGCTCCTGCCGCAGATATGGACGCCATAAATGGGCGGTGAAGGCGGTTGTCCGGCCTATTCGGCCCATGACCAGCTTGTCTTGCCGGTTCGTCCCCGGTCCGAGATCTGGCGGGTGCTGGTGGGCCTGACGCTGGTGGCGGTTGTAGTGTTTTCCCTGAACGCGGCGTTGTTCGCCCTTGTCAGCATCTCAATGTCCGAGAAATGGGTGCTGGATTTTCTGGCCGGAACCGCACCGGGGCCGATGATCACGCTTCTGGCGAGTTTCGGGTTCGTCATACTGGGGGTCGTGCTGGCCGTGCGGCAAATGCAACACCGTTCGCTTGGTTCGGTCATTGGCCCATTTCGGCAAACCGTCCACCAATTCCGCCAAGCGCTGCGCGTGCTTGTGATTCTGGGCGGTGTCATTCTGGTGCTGCCGCCCTATGACATGGGCACACCGCTGGAGCCGAACCTGCCATTCGCGCAATGGCTGATCTTGTTGCCGCTTTCCCTTTTGGCCGTCCTGATCCAGACCGGGGCCGAAGAGATCCTGTTCCGCGGCTACATCCAGCAAAGCCTGGCAGCGCGCTTTCGGTCGCCGCTGATCTGGATGGTCGTGCCGTCGGTCCTGTTTGCGATGGGGCACTACCTGCCCGCGCAGGCGGGGGATAACGCGGTTCTGATCGCGTTGTGGTCCGGTGTGTTCGGGCTGTTGATGGCCGACCTGACGGCGCGGGCCGGCACCTTGGGACCGGCAATCGCGCTGCACCTGTTCAACAACGTGATTGCGCTTCTCTTCGTCGCGTTGCCGGGCAGTCTGGACGGTCTGGCCCTGTTCCTGATTCCCTACGAGATGTCGGATACCGAGTTTCTGCGTGACTGGCTTTATGTCGATTTCGCAATGATGCTGACGGCCTGGCTGGCGGCCCGAATTGCCATCAGGCGTTGATTGCATTTCCTGACGCAGGGTCTTATGTGACCTGAACGCAGTACAATCAGGGTTCTGTCATGAACTGGATCACAAACTACGTCCGTCCGCGGATCAACTCGATTTTCTCGCGTCGCGAAGTGCCCGAGAATCTCTGGCAGAAATGCGACGAGTGCGGAACGATGCTGTTCCACCGCGAGTTGGCGGATAATCAGAACGTCTGTACCCATTGCGATCACCACATGGCGATCACCCCGCGCGACCGGTTCAGGGCGTTGTTCGATGGCGGCATCTTTACCGAGGTTGCCGTGCCTGCGCCCACCGCAGATCCGCTGCATTTCCGCGATCAGAAGAAATACCCCGACCGCATGAAGGCGGCGCAGAAGAAAACCGGCGAGAAAGAGGCGATGCTGGTCGCCGCCGGCGAGATCGGGCGCACGCCGATCATCGCCGCCGCACAGGATTTCAGCTTCATGGGCGGCTCGATGGGCATGTTCGTGGGCAACGCCATCATCGCCGCCGCGCAAGAGGCGGTGAAACTCAAGCGCCCGCTGATCCTGTTCTCGGCTGCTGGCGGCGCCCGGATGCAGGAAGGTATCCTGAGCCTAATGCAGATGCCGCGCACCACCGTCGCGGTACAGATGCTGAAAGAGGCGGGCCTGCCCTATATCGTGGTCCTGACCCACCCCACTACCGGTGGCGTCACCGCCTCTTACGCGATGCTGGGGGATGTGCATATTTCGGAACCCAACGCGCTGATCTGCTTTGCCGGGCCGCGCGTCATCGAACAGACCATCCGCGAGAAACTGCCCGAAGGGTTCCAGCGCGCGGAATACCTGCTGGATCACGGCATGCTGGACCGGGTGACCAAGCGCACCGAGATGCGGGACGAGCTGATTACCATCACCCGCATGCTGCTGAATCTGCCGCCTGCGATTGCCGGTGATCTGCCCTCGCCGGATGTCCAGGAACCCAAGGCCGAGGCGGCCCCAGCCGAGGCTGAAGCCGAGAAATGAACGCGCCCACATCCGACCTCATCCTAGACCGGATGATGGCGCTGCATCCCAAGATCATCGATTTGACGCTGGATCGTGTCTGGCGGCTGTTGTCGGCACTGGACAATCCGCAAGACAAGCTGCCGCCGGTGATCCACATCGCCGGAACCAACGGCAAGGGATCGACCCAGGCGATGATCCGCGCCGGGCTGGAAGCTGTAGGGCGCAGCGTGCATGCCTATACCTCGCCGCATCTGGCGCGGTTTCACGAACGCATCCGCGTTGCTGGTGAGCTGATTTCCGAACCCGACCTGACGGCGGTTCTGGATGAATGCTATACCGCCAATGGCGGCGAGAACATTACCTATTTCGAAATCACCACCTGTGCGGCCCTGCTGGCCTTTGCCCGCGCGCGGGCGGATTTCACGCTGCTCGAGGTCGGCCTTGGCGGGCGGCTTGATGCAACCAATGTCATCGACCAACCGGCAGTTTCCGTGATTACCCCGATCTCGATCGATCACGAACAATATCTGGGCAACACGCTGGCCAAGATTGCAGCGGAAAAGGCCGGGATCATCAAGCGCGGCGTGCCCTGCATCGTGGGACCACAGCCAGACGAGGCGCTGGAGGTGATCGAATCTACCGCCGCCCGGCTCGGCGCGCCGCTGATCGCCTATGGCCAGCACTGGCATGTGCACGAAGAAAACGGGCGAATGGTTTATCAGGATGAAACCGGCCTGCGCGACCTGCCGCTGCCGAACCTGATGGGCGCACATCAGGTTCAGAACGCCGGCGCGGCGCTTGCCGTGCTGCGCCATCTGGACATGGGCGATGCGGCCTATGAGGCCGCAGTGACAAATGCCTTCTGGCCCGCCCGCATGCAGCGCCTGAAAACCGGCCCTTTGGTCGAGGCCGCGCCCGAAGCCGAGCTTTGGCTCGACGGTGGTCACAACGCCGCCGCCGGTGTTGCGCTGGCGGACCTGCTGTCAAAACTGCCTGCGCGCCCGACACACCTGATTTGCGGCATGCTCAACACCAAGGATGTTACCGGCTATCTGCACCCGCTCGCGGGTCAGGCGCAAAGCCTCATAGCCGTTTCAATCCCCGGCGAAGCCAACACGCTCAGTGCTGAAGATACTGCTGCGGCGGCCGGGTCGGTCAATCTGGCGGCCGCGACCGCAGTCAGCGTGAGTGAGGCCCTGAACGCGATCATAGCCAAAGATTCCCGGGCCCGGGTGCTGATTTGCGGTTCTCTCTATCTGGCGGGCAACATCCTGCGTGAAAACGGCTGAACCGCCAAAGGCGGCGGGGGCAGCGCCCCCTTATGCCCCCCAGCCCTCTGCCTGCATTTCGCGCAGACGCGAGGCGGTGCGTTCGAACTCAAAGGTACCTTCGCCCTCGACATACAGCATCTCGGGTTGCGCCGCCGCCGAACAGATCAGCCGCACCTTGGCCTCGTACAAGGCGTCGATCAGGGTCACGAAGCGTTTCGCCTCGTTGAAGTTGTTGCGCGACAGGCGAGGGATATCTTCGAGCACCAGAACTTTTACCGCCTCGGCAATCGCCAGGTAATCGCCCGGCCCAAGCATCCGTCCGCACAGGTCATAGAACGACGCCCGCGCCACGCTGTTGCGAAAGGCGGGCAGAACAACCTCGCGCCCCTTGACGTGCAGCACCAGTGGTTCTGCGGGCCCTCCCGACAAATCGCGCCAGACCGCGCGGATTTTTTCCCGCGCCTCGGGGCCGATGGGCGTGAAATAGACAGGCGCTCCCTCCAGCCGATTTTGCCGGTAATCGGTGGGCGAGACCATCTCCCACACCACCAGCTGCTCCTTGATCAGCTTGATGAAGGGCAGAAACAATTGCCGGTTCAAACCGTCCTTGTACAGATCGTCCGGCACCCGGTTCGAGGTGGTGACCACCACAACGCCGGCGTCGAACAGGAACTCGAACAGGCGTCCCACGATCATCGCGTCGGTGATGTCGGTGATCTGCATTTCGTCAAAGGCCAGAACCTTGACCGATTTCACCACCTCGGCCGCCACCGGCGCCAGCGTGTCCTCGACTCCGCGTTGCCGCGCCTCATGCATCTTTGCGTGAATTTCCTGCATGAAAGCGTGGAAATGCACCCGCCGCGACGGGATGTCGCCCAACGTTTCGACAAACATGTCCATCAGCATCGACTTGCCGCGCCCGACGCCGCCCCACAGGTACAAGCCCTTGGGCGGGGGGGGCGGTTTGCGAAACAGTCCGCGCTTGACCGGTTTTGCCAGCTCCGAACGGATGCGTTCGAATTCAGGCAGCACCGCCTCCTGCGCGTCGTCCGCGTGCAAAATGCCTTCGGTCACGCGGTCGGAATATAGCGAAATCACGTCAAACATTCCTGAGGCATACCTTCCGTCTGCCGCCTTGGAAAGCGGGGAAAACCTTGCGTCATATCAATTTCCCTTAACCCCATGGCCAAATATCCTGAATTGACCCCGCATGTTTTCCCGCTAACGTCGCCGGAACAACCAACCGGGACTTCTTGATGGATCGTTCTACCCGCTTTTTGACACCTGTCCTGATCGTCGGCTGCATCATCATCATGGTGAGCTTTGCCGTGCGTGCCTCTTTCGGTGTGTTCCAGATTCCCATCGCGGCAGAGTTCGGCTGGCTGCGCGCCGACTTTTCCATGGCAATCGCGATCCAGAACCTCGCCTGGGGCATCGGGCAGCCGATCTTTGGCGCCATTGCCGAGAAGATCGGGGATCGCCGCGCCATCGTGATGGGCGCGCTGACCTATGTTGCCGGGATGGTCCTGACGGCCTGGTCCGTGACGCCGATCGAGATGCAGCTTTACGCCTGGCTTGTGGGTTTCGGCATCGCAGGAACCGGGTTCGGCGTGGTTCTGGCCGTGGTCGGGCGGGCGTCGTCGGATGCAAACCGGTCGATGTCCCTGGCCGTCGTCACCGCGGCGGGTAGCGCCGGGCAGGTGGTGGGCGCGCCCTTTGCCGAATTCCTGCTGGGTCATTTTCAGTGGCAGCAGGTCTTTGTGATCTTTGCCGCGCTTATTCTGGCGCTTGTCCTGACGCTGCCCTTCATGCGTGCGCCGACCCCGGTCGGCAGGCAGGAACTGGAAGAAAGCATGGGCCACATCCTGATGAAGGCGCTGCGCGACCCGTCCTATGCGATGATCTTTCTGGGGTTCTTCAGTTGCGGCTATCAGCTTTCGTTCATCACTGCGCATTTCCCCGCTTTCGTGACCGAGATGTGCGGCCCGATCCAGCCGGGCGGCGTACTGCATTCGATGGGGATCACGACGACATCAGCGCTCGGCGCAGTCGCCATTTCGCTGGTTGGCCTCGCCAATATTGCCGGGACCCTGGCGGCCGGGTGGGCGGGCAAGCATTTCACCAAAAAGTATGTGTTGGCAGGCATCTACACCGGGCGCACTATCGCGGCCACAGCCTTCATCCTGTTGCCGGTCACCCCGACATCGGTCATCGTCTTTTCGGTGGTTATGGGATCGCTCTGGCTTGCTACCGTGCCGCTGACCTCGGGGCTGGTCGCGCATCTTTACGGACTGCGCTATATGGGTACGCTTTACGGGATCGTCTTCTTCAGCCACCAGCTTGGCGGGTTCCTGGGCGTTTGGCTGGGCGGGCGGATGTACGACCTTTATGGCGACTACACAATGGTCTGGTGGGTCGGCGTGGGGGTCGGCGCCTTCAGCGCCATCGTGCACCTGCCGATCCGCGAAAACCGGACCGGCGAGGCGCAGTTGGCCTGATCACCCCGGCCACTTGTCCAGAATGTATTTGCTGGTCATCAGATCCAGATGCGCGCCGCCGCCGTTCTTGAAAAGTGAGATTGCGCCCGGTTCATAGGAAAAGGCACCCAGATCATAGAAATCGGCCAACAGGTCCGAACGCGTGATGACCCCTTCGGCCAGCGGTGTCCTGATCTCCCCGATATGTTCGATCGTGGTGTCAAAGCTGTCCACGAAGATGCGCGACCGTCGCAAAGCCTCGTCATCGGTCTCGCGCATGTCGGGTCGATAGGCGCCGATCAGGTTCAGATGCTGCCCGGGGCGCAGCCATTCTCCCTGGATCACCGGGTCCGAGGACATCGTGGCCGAAATCACGATATCGGCCCGGTTCACCGCTTCGGCCAGATCCGCGGCCACATCGACGCCGCCCAGCGATGCCGCCAGTTCCTCGGCCTTGGACAAGGTCCGGTTCCACAGCCGCAGCCGGGCCCTTGGATAGGCGGCGCCAAAGGCTTCGCACAGGGATTGCCCCACGACGCCGACGCCGACGATCAGGATTTCACGGCTGTCCGGATTGGCCAGGCGCAGCGCCCCCAACAGGCTGTCGCCAGCGGTCTTCCACTTGGTGACCAGATGAAAATCGACCAGCGCCGACAGGGAGCCGTCATGGTCGCTATAGACATTGACGGCACCGTTGATCAGCGGCTCTCCACAGTCGGGGTTGCGGGGAAAGATGTTCGCGGTCTTTACCGCCATGCCCAGCCCGTCAATCCAGGCTGCCCGCGACAATAGGGTGTCGGGATCACGATAAAGCAGCGTATCGCCAATCTCTGCCTTTGGCAGTCTGTGGCCGGCGGCCAAGGCTTCGGTCAGTTCCAACCAGTCGAGATTGGCCTCGCCTTCGGCAAAAGGGATCTGTGTGATGGTCATGTGGCCTCGCTTTCGGTCAATAGCCCCTCGGCCACCAGACGCTCGGCCCATCGCTGCGGGCCGGTGAAATGGTGCGTCTGCCAGCCGCGGGCGCGGGCGGTTTCGATATTGTCGATGCGGTCGTCTGCGAACAGCAGGGTTTCGGGCGGCAAACCGCAGTCCCGTTCGACCATTTCATAGATCGGCGCATGCGGTTTCACTCTTTGCATCCGGCCCGAGACATAGTGCCGGTCGAACTCGTTGAGAAAAGGATAAACCGTGCAGGAATAGTCGAAATTCTGCACTCCGAAATTGGTCAACGCGAACACCGGTACGCCCTTGGCCCGCAGCGCCCGTTGCAGCCGGACCGAATGCGGGATTTCCGGCGCGGCCAGTTCAATCCACTTGTCATGCCACATGCGGATTTCGTCGCGCCAGCCGGGGTATTTCTCGGCCCAGCCATAGATCGTTTCGGTAAAATGATGCCCCTGATCGACCAGATCGTTCATGCCATGCAGATCGACTTCGGCAAACATCGCCTTGCGCCGGTCTTCGCCGATCACACGGTCATAGTATCGCTCGGGCTGCCACTCGATCAGGACGTTGCCAATGTCGAAGATGACGGCGTTTACGGGCATCGGGTTCATCCTGTCGGGTTGTCTGAAACGGGGCAGGGCGAATGAACCAATTCGCAAGTGGATGTGCAAGCGCCAACTGCCAACGGCTTTGCCGTCTATGTCAGTCAAGTTTTGAGGGGGAGTAGTTTCAGTACAAGCTTCATTTCAGGGGGGATTGACTGGAACGCCGGCTGGCAGCCATCTTGGCCGCGGATGTTGTTGGATACTCGCGCCTTATGGGAGGCGACGAGGAAGGTACGGTCAGCGCCTTGAAATCCGTCCAGCGCCTTGTTGGCGAACAGGTAACCAGACATGGTGGCCGCATATTCGGAAGCGCTGGCGACAGTGTCATTGCCGAATTCGCCAGCCCGGTCGAAGCGGTTCGTTGCGCCGTGGGGGTACAGGCCGCAATCGGTAACCGGAACGACACTTTGATCGAAGAAAAGCGAATGTGCCTTCGCATGGGCATTCACCTTGGTGACGCCATGGCGGATGGCGACAACCTTTTGGGCGACGGGGTAAACATTGCCGCCCGGCTCGAAACTATGGCCCCGTCCGGTGGCATCTGCATCTCGAAGCCGGTCGCAGAGCAGATTGCAGGCAAGGTGGATGTCACATTTGGCAATTTTGGCAGTCATGTGCAGAAGAAGATTTCCCAGCCTGTTGAGGTCTGGACGTGGCCACCTGAGGCAGCCAGGAAAGCGAAATTCAGCAGGGCGCGGAAAGGCTTGGGGATCGCTGCGGGCGCAGCGGCCGCCGCAGCGCTTGGGTTGGTGTTCTTGTTCGGGCGCGACGACGAAGACAATCCCGGTTTGCCCACCGGCGCCAGGATTGCGATCCTTCCCTTTGAAGATGTCGGAGGCGCGCCTGAGGAAGCTTTCTTTGGCCAGGGGCTGACCCGCGACCTGAATGCGATGCTGTCCAAATCATCGAACCTGTTCGTGATTGCGCCAGAAGCGAGCAGCGCATATCGCGACGACCCAAGCTGCGACGTGATCCGGGATGAGCTGGGTGCCGACTATATCCTGGGAGGCACGGTTCGCCGGTCGAAGGATCACCTGAGGATCACCACAACTTTTACAGATGCAAAGACATGTCGTCAGTTGCCTGCGCCCGGTCCGTTTGACCGGGATTTGAGTGTGCAGGACCTGCTGGACATACAGATCGAGATTGCCAGCAAGGTTGCGGCGCAGGTCGGTTCAAGCGACGCGCCGCTGTTTCAGGCCAGCGTCCAGCAGGCGATCCGCGACAAGGCGCCGGAAAACCTTAAAGCGTATGAATGCTATCTGCTGGCTTTCTGGTTCTACCAGACATTCAGCCTGGAGGCGCACCGTAAGGCGCGTGACTGTTTGTTGCGAACCGTCGAAGAAGAGCCCGGGTTCTCCTTGGGGTGGTCGCGACTGGCTGTCAATCATCTGGAATCCAAGAAACGGTCCCTTGATACCGCTCCGAATTGGGCACAGCTGGCACGCGATGCAGCCAACCGGGCGCTGGAAGTAGACCGCGACAACCCCGATGCCTATTACGCGTTGGCGATTTTGAGTCAGATGGTCGGTGATGACAAAGCCGTCTTCATGAACCATGCAAACAGGGCCATCGAACTGAACCCCAATGATTCCTGGATTTTGGCCGATCTCGGGATCTTTCTGGCCTATTCCGGAGAGTGGGAGACAGGCAAAGATTGGATTTCACGCGCGCGCGAACTCAACCCCAAGCTCCATCCCGGATATGACAACGCTTGGGTGCTGCATGCCTATGCCCAAGGTGATTGCGAAGCGGCTCGCAATCATCTTTTGAGCATGGGAACGCCAAGTGGGCCGATGAGCCTGACCACGTTGACGGCCATTTATGCAATGAACGGAGAAGAAGAAAAAGCCAGAGAGACGGCGGCGGTCCTGACAGATCAACACACCGAGTTCCTGGATGACCTCCGGGCACCCTACCGCGCGCGCGGAATGTCGGGTGACTTTATCGAGCGCCTGATGGGCGGGTTGGAAAAGGCCGGGTTGGACGTGCCACCAAATGACCCCGAACATTAAGTCTGTGGAATGGTTGCCTAGCTCCGCTGCGCTGTCCTGATTTCCCGTTCCAGCGCGTCCAGAAACCGAGACCGGTCGGCCTTGGAAAACGCCTTGCCGCCGCCGCCAGCCCCAAGTGGGTTGGCGGCGCGCAGATCGGCCATCAGGTCGCGCATCGCCAGTTGCTGGCCGATATTGGCGGCTGTGAACGCCTCGCCATTGGGGCGCAGAACCCGCGCCCCCGTCTCGACGCATTTTGCCGCCAACGGAATGTCAGAGGTTACCACCACATCCCCCTTGCCGCAGCGCTCGGCGATCCACTTGTCCGCCTCGTCCGCGCCTTCGGCCACGATCACAACCTGCACCAGCGGGTTTGGCGATGGGCGCAGCCCGCCATTCGATACCAGCATCATAGGCAACCGATGCCGCGTCGCGACCCGCTCGGCCTCGGCCTTGACAGGGCAGGCGTCGGCATCGACGTAAAGCGTCACGCCTTTTTGGCCTTTTTCTCCGCCACCTCGGTTTCGGTTTTGACCGCGACCGGCTTCTTGCGCACCTTGAACTCGTCCGGGATCGGCATGCGGTTGAAAGCGTCGAGACCGGCGATCTTATAAGCCTCGGCCAGTGTCGGATAGTTAAAGGTGTTCTGCACGAAGTAATCCACCGTCCCTTTCAGGTTCAGCACCGCTTGAGCGATGTGGATCAACTCGGTTGCGCCTTCGCCCACGATCTGCACCCCCAGCACCCGCCGGGTCTTGAGCGAAAACAGCATTTTCAGCATGCCGTGTTCCAATCCCATGATATGCCCGCGCGAGGTTTCTCGGAACCGTGCAACGCCCACTTCATAGGGGATACCGCGTTCCTGCAATTCCTCTTCGGACATGCCGCAGGTCGACATCTCGGGGACCGAGTAAATGCCGTAAGGGTACCAGGGGCTTTCTGGCAGGGTCGGTGTCTCCAGCGCGTGGCAGGCGGCAACGCGCCCCTGCTGCAGCGAGGTCGAGGCCAGCGAGGGGTGCCCGATCACATCGCCAGTGGCATAGATATGCGGCACGGCGGTCTGATAGGTCTTGCGGTCCACATCCAACCGGTTGCGGTGGTCGGTTTCCAGCCCCACAGCCTTGAGGTTCAGGGCCGAGGTCGCACCCATGCGCCCGGCGGCAAACAGCAGCATTTCCGCGCGCACGTGGCGGCCGTTGGCCAGACTGACTTCGACATGGGTGCCCGCATCCTCGATCTTTTCAACCGCCGAGCCCAGCCGCAGATCGACACCGTTTTCGCGGATCTGGTGGGTGAACTCCTGAATGAGGGTTCGGTCGATGAAATCCAGGAAGGTCTCGCGCGGTTCGATCAGCGTCACCCGGACATCCAATGCCGAGAACATGGTGGCATATTCCACCCCGATCACACCCGCGCCGATGACAACCAGCGAGCGGGGGATCTCATCCATTTCAAGAAATTCATCGCCGTCCACGACGGTCTTGCCGTTGAACGGAACATAGTCGGGCCGATAGGTTTTGGTTCCGGTCGCGATCAGGAACTTGGCGGCGGTCAACCGGGCCGTCTCGCCAGTGTCCGCAGTCACCTCGATCTCGTGCGGGCCGATGAATTTCGCCAGTCCGTTCAGCGTTTCCACGTGGTTCCGGTTGAACTGGTGTTCCAGCACGTCGACCTGATAATCGAGCGTCTTGTGCAGACGTCCCTTCAGATCGTCGGCGCTGATCTGATCCTTGACGCGATAGGCCAGCCCGTAAAAGCTGCGCTCGCGCCAGCCCGACAGATTCAGCACCGTTTCGCGCAGGGTCTTGGACGGAATGGTTCCGGTGTGCACTGATACCCCGCCCAGTCGGTCCTTGCGGTCGATGACCAGAACCTTGCGCTTCAGCTTGCCCGCCTGAATAGCGGCGGATTTCCCCGAGGGGCCAGAGCCGATGATGATCAGATCATAGTCGAACTTGCTCATGGCTCACTCCTCATACAGCGCTTCGGCGTGAAACGAGATGTGATCTTCCATGAAGGTCGACACGAAGAAATAGGAATGGTCGTATCCGGGCTGCAAGCGATTGGTGGCCTGCTGGCGGCGTTCGGCGATGGCATGGGCCAGCGCCTCGGGGCGCAGCAGGTCAATGAACTGGTCGCTGGTGCCGGTGTCGATCAGGATCGGCCCGTCAAAGCCCTTTTCCTTCATCAACAGGCTAGAGTCGTGTTTCGCCCACGCGGCCTCATCATCCCCTAGATAGGCGCTCATTTGCTTGCGGCCCCAGTTGCTGCTCGTCGGGTTCGAGATTGGCGCAAAAGCCGAGACCGAGCGAAACCGCCCGGGCAGGTTCATCGCCAGGGTCAGAGCGCCATGCCCGCCCATCGAATGCCCGGTGATTGCCTGCCGATCGCCGTCGATGGCGAAATGCTCGGTCAGCAGCGCGGGCAGTTCCTCGGCCACATAGTTCCACATACTGAAGTGCGGCGCCCAGGGCTTTTGCGTGGCGTTGACATAAAAACCTGCCCCCTGGCCCAGATCGTAGTCTTCATGATCGGCCACGCCTTCGCCGCGTGGCGAGGTGTCGGGGAACACCAACGCGATCCCCTGTTCGGCGGCCCAGCTTTGCGCGCCCGCCTTTGTCATGGCGTTTTCGTGAGTGCAGGTCAGGCCCGACAGATACCACAGAACCGGAACTGGCCCATCCTTGGCTTCGGCGGGCAGAAACAAGCCAAAGGTCATGTCGCAACTGGTCGCGGCGCTTGCATGCCGGTACACACCCTGCACGCCGCCAAAGGCCTTGTTCTCGGAAACGGTTTCCATAATCGGGCTCCTTATTCAGTTGGCCTATCGCTACCCTTTGATGGCCGTAGGGTCCAGCGGGTGCGCGGCAGGATTGCCGTTTTTTGCGGCAGAAACCCGGGTAAACTGTCCCACATGGCAAGCGCTGCCGCGCTGGACATGCGCCAAAAAAACGGTGAAACAATTCAAGTTGACCGCAAGGGGCCGCGAACATGAGCACTTTTCTGAAACTGACGACCGATGCTGTGGAACCGGAAACCGAACGTCCGGCTCCCGAAAAGGTGATCTTTGGCGATCCCGTTTTCACCACATGGAACGCGGAAGAAATCGATGGCCTGTACTGTGGCATCTGGCAGTCAACGCCCGGCAAATGGCGGATATCCTATGACGAATGGGAGTATTGCCGCATTCTGGAGGGCCGCTCGATCATCACTGGCGATGACGGAACAGAATACCCGCTGCAAGCCGGCGACAGCTTCATCCTGCGCCCGGGTTTCAGCGGTACGTGGGAGGTGATCGAAACCACCCGCAAGGATTATGTGATCCGTTTTTGACCTCAGGTGATCCAGGCGATTACCGCCGGGACCGTCAGGATCGACAGCACCGTCGAGATCAGGATGGCGGCTGAGGCCCGATGCGGCGCGACACCATAATGCGCCGCCAGCATATAGACATTGCCCGCCACCGGCAGCGCGGCGGCGGCGATGGCGACGGTGGCGGCGAATGGATCGACCGGGATCAGCCACAACAGCGCAACCGCGACCAATGCGGGATGGACGGCCAGTTTACAGAAACTGAGCCAGCCCGCGATCTGAACCCGCTCGGCCGACTTGCTGGCAAGTGACGCGCCGATGGCGAACAGCGCGCCGGGCGTCGCCGCGCCACCCAGAATGGTCAGGAAGTTTTCCAGCGGCGCCGGAACCGGCAGCCGGATGGCAGACCAAAGAAGGCCGATGCTGATCGACACGATCATCGGGTTTTTAAGCAGGCCGACCCCGATCAGCCGCAGGGTACCCAGTGTCAGTTTCCCGTCCCGCCCGCCGTTGATCAGGATGACGATGAGCGACGAAAACACCACCAGATCGACCGTCAGGACCAGCATCATCGGCCCGATCGCGGCTTCGGTGAACAACAGGGCCATCATGGGAAGCCCCAGAAAACCCACGTTGCCGATGGCGGCGCATTGCGCCTCGACCGCCGCAGTCGGCACATCAAGCCCGCGCAGATAGGCCACCAGCGTCGCCAGCGCATAAACGCCGGCGGTGCCGATCAGATAGCCAATTATCAGCCGGCCATCGAAAATCTCGGCAAAGGGCAGGGTGGCCGAGAACCGGAACAGCATCGCCGACAGGGCGAAATAGAACACGAACTTGGTCAGATAGGCCGTGGCGTCTTCGGTAAAGAAACGGCTGCGCCCGGCCCAGTATCCCAGGCCGATGATCGCAAAGAATGGCAATGTGCGCAGGAATATCTCGACCATGGTGGAATTGGTAACATGATTTTACCGATTAACAAGTCCGTGCGTCACCCGCTGCCGATCAGGATACCGGCGGCCAGAACCAGTGCACCACCCAGAACCACCTGGAACGCCGCACGGAAGAAAGGCGTTTCCATATACCTGTTCTGAATCCACGCAATTGCCCACAGCTCAAAGAACACGATAATCACAGCGATGGTTGTCGCGGTCCAGAATTCGGGAATCAGATAGGGCAGAGCGTGACCTAATCCGCCCAACGTGGTCATGACGCCCGAGGCAAGGCCGCGTTTCACCGGAGACCCGCGCCCCGACAATTCCCCATCGTCCGAGGCTGCTTCGGTAAAGCCCATCGAAATACCCGCCCCGACCGAGGCAGCGACGCCGACCAGAAACGTGGTCCACGTATCCTGCGTGGCAAACGCGGTGGCAAAGATGGGGGCCAGCGTCGACACAGACCCGTCCATCAACCCGGCCAAACCCGGCTGCACCCAGGTCAGAACGAATTGCCGGTGCGCAGTTGCATCCTCGGTTGCGCGGATTTCGTCATCCAGATGCGTTTGCTCCAGTTCCGACGCGGTGGCCTGGTGCCCGGCCTCTGCCGCCGCCAGATCGCCCAGCAGCTTGCGGGTTGCGGCATCCGACGTGCGTTTTGCCGCAGCCAGATAGAACCGCTCGGCGTCACGCTCCATCGCTTCGGCCTCGGTCCGGATACGGTCGATACCCAAATTCTCTACCAGCCAGACGGGGCGGCGCGCATAATATCCCGCCACGTGTTCACGCCGGATCAGCGGGATTACCGGGCCGAACCGCGACTCATGCAAGGCGATCAGGCGGGCACGGTGCTGGTCTTCCTCCGCCGCCATCCCGTCGAATATCTTGGCGGTCGCCGGATAGTCGCCGCGCAGCATCTCGGCATAGGATCGATAGATGCGCGCATCGTCCTCTTCCGACGAAATGGCCAGCGCGATGACCTCTTGCTCGGACAGGTCGCGGAAGTGTTTGCGCTGAGTAAGAAATCGCATTGCCTGCCTCATTATTAGAACGGTTCTAAGATAGTAATTGCGCTAGATCATGCAACTGCTTCGGCGAATCGTTGAAACTGAACTGAACGGTTTATACATTTGATAGACCGAATATCGCAGGAGACACCATGACTCAGAGCGCCGCAATCCTTCGCACCGGTCGAAAATTCGATCAGGTCCTGCAAGGCGCGCGCGAGGTTTTCATGGCAGACGGGTTCGAAGGCGCCAGCGTAGATGACATTGCGCGCGTGGCGGGCGTTTCCAAGGCGACGCTTTACAGCTATTTCCCCGACAAGCGGCTTTTGTTCATGGAGGTGGCGCAGACCGAGTGCCGCCTGATGTCCGAACGCATTCTGTCGATGATCGACGAATCCAAGCCAGCACGCGAGGTCCTGACTATCGCGGCCACGCAGTTGACCGGGTTTCTGGTGTCGGATTTCGCGCAGAAGGTGTTCCGCATCTGCATGGCCGAACGGGATCGTTTCCCCGAGCTTGGACAGGCTTTCTATGCGGCCGGTCCCGAGAACGGCCAACGCCAGATGACCGAATATCTGGAAAAGGCCGTCGCCAAGGGAGAACTGGTGATCGACGACGTCCAGATCGCCGCCGAGCAGTTTTCGGAACTGTGCAAAACCCGGCTTTGGATGCGCGCGGCCTTTGGCATCCAGAGCCGTTTTTCGCAGGAAGAGATCGACGAGGTAGCCCTGCAGGCTGTCGATACCTTCATGGCTCGGTATGGGGCGAAAAAAGCGTCTTGAAATACGTCGCCATCCTCAATTGATCTGCATTACCAGTTGGTCAATCCCGCCTGTTTAGCTTTTGATCCGTGGAGGCTTGGAAAGATCGTATGCATCTTCGCCGCGATTTCGACCTCCGCTTCCAGCATTCTCACTGTAAAAGGTAATGGTCTGAGCGGCCATTCTATCATCGAGAACCAGATACCTCAGGTGTTCTCTCGGTCGCGCCGGACATGACGCCGGTCGTCAAAGCCAAACCGAACCCGTGAAACATGTCGCGTTCAGGCGAGAAGGTCACCGAACTGGTTGTCAAGCCTTGTGCGACAGTTGGATATCGTCAATGTCCAGTATGCAGATCATAGGGAAATATGCGGATGAAGTTCATTCATATCACGGACATCCATCTTGTTCGCGGGGACGGCCCGTTGAACGGCGGTGTGCCTTCCGAACGGCTGGACGCCTGTCTAAACGACATCGAACAGTGGCACGCCGATGCTGCCTTTTGCGTGATTTCGGGCGACCTGGCCGAATTTGCCGAGGCCGAGGCCTATGAGGCGCTCAAGGTGCGTTTGGCTGCTTTCCCGCTGCCCTGCTTTCTGCTGATCGGCAATCATGACGATCGGGCTGTGTTCCAATCGGTTTTCCCCGACCATCCCAAGGACGCCAACGGTTTTGTCCAGCACCGGCACGAGACAGACCAGGGTGTTTTCCTGTTCCTCGACTCCACCAAGAACGGGCAGGGCGTGCATGAAGGGCAGCTTTGCCCCGACCGTCTGGACTGGCTGAAGGCGCAACTTGCCCAAGCGGGGAACAAACCCACCTATCTGTTCCTGCATCACCCGCCCTTCGACATTGGCATCCCTTTTGTGGACGAAATCCGGCTGGTCGAGGCCGACGCGTTTGCCGAAACCCTTAAGCACGGGCGCAACATCCGGCACGTGTTTTTTGGCCATGTGCATCGCATGACCTATGTGAACTGGCGTGGTATCCCATTCACCAGCTTGCCCAGCCTCAACCACCAGATCCCGCTGAACGCGGCCAGCGTCGACGGTGCATTCTGTGACGAGCCTCCGGCCTATGGTGTGGTGCAGATCGGGGATGACCAGTTGACGGTGCATTTCAACACTTTCCTGCAGCGCAACCCCCTGCACCAGACCTGAGGTATGGAGCTGTACTGGATTGCCCTTGTCCTGATCTCGGCGGTGACTCACCCGCTGCGGGACCTGACACTGAAGGGGGCGGCGCATCCGGTGTCGTGCTATGTCGGGGTGTCGTCGACGTGGGTGATCCTGGCGGCGGTACATACGCTTGCAACCGGGCAAGACCTGAGTCTGCCGCGCGAAACCTGGCCCTTTGTGGTGATTTCGGCCCTTGGGCTGACATTGTATTATTACGGCACCCTGTCGGCCCTGCGGCGTGGAAACCTGTCGGTCTATTACCCGATCATCCGGTCCTCGCCGATCGCCATTGTCGCTTTCAGCTGGCTGGCGCTGGATCAGCAATACTCGTGGCTTACCCTGCTGGGGATCGCGCTGGTTCTGCTGGGCAGCCTGATGATCCAGAAATCGCCGGGCGGTTTGCTGCACGATCACAAGGCGTTCGCGCTGGCGGTCATGGCGATGTTGGGTTCTGCGGCCTATTCGTTGAGCGATGCCAATGCAATGCGACAGGCCGACCCGGCGCCTTTCCTGTTTCATACCTATGTTCTGGTGACGCCACTGCTTGCCGGTATCAGGGCGTGGGAAGATCGCCGCCTGTCGGCCCCGTTTCTGGGGGTCGTGCGCGGCTGGACGCTGGCGCCGGGGCGTATCATTTTTGCCGGGATCGCGTCCTATCTGTCCTACCTGTTCATCCTGACCGCCTTTCAGCTTGGGGCTGAGGCCGCGTCGGTCAGCGCGGTACGGCAGGCGTCGATTCCGGTTTCGGTGATCCTTGCCGCCTTAATCCTGAAAGAGCCCCGCTTTCTGCACCGCATCGGCTGGGCCAGCCTGATCGCGCTGGGGATCTTGTCGATTACGCTGTCTTGAGGCGTGCGCTTGGACAAAGAGCGTCAGTCATCGCGCGTCTTGATTTTGAAACCACCGTTGTCCCCAGTTTCCTGGAAACGACCGATTGCGCGTACTAGGTCGCTTAATCTTTTGAAACCAAAGGTGCGCGCGTCGAAATCGGGATAGCGCTTGCCCAGCTCGCTGCCGACATAGCTCAGACTTGCCCAACCATCCGGCTCCTTCGTGTTGAGCACGACATTTCGTATAAGTTGATAAGCTTTGTTCAAGTCCGGTTTCTGCGCCAAAGATTTATCGTTTGCGGCCTCGGGCGCGACATTTGGCTCCAGGTTCTCGATATAGATGAAGCGTTTGCATGCCGCGACAAATGCTGCGGGCGTCTTCCTCATTCCTATTCCGATGACACTCAGACCTTGTTCCCGGATGCGGCTCGCCAAGCGAGTGAAATCGCTGTCGGAAGAGATCAGCACAAAACCGTCAAATCGGGCAGAGTGCAATATGTCCATCGCATCGATGACGAGCGCGATGTCGCTGGAATTCTTGCCAGTCGTATTGGCGAACTGCTGGTGTGGAACGATGGCATGCTGCGCCAGCGTTTCCTTGTCCCAACCCTGTGGCGATCCGTTGGAGAAATCGCCATAAATCCGTCGGATGCTGGCTTCGCCGAGGGAAGCGACCTCGTCAAAGATGGCTTGCGCGTGTTTAGCGGCGATGTTGTCGGCGTCTATCAGTACAGCCAGTCGGTCACTTCGTTTTTCAATCACTTCAATTCCCCAGATCAACCAATGGTTTAGAGTTAAGAGTGATTTTTCCCATTAATAGAGGCGGGCGAAAGTTTCCGCCCGCCTCACCACCCGCCCGAAGCGGGATCAATAAATCACGACACTCCGGATGCTTTCGCCGGCATGCATCAGATCAAAGCCCTTGTTGATGTCGTCCAGACCCATGGTGTGGGTAATCATCGGGTCGATCTCGATCTTGCCTTCCATGTACCAGTCGACGATCTTGGGCACGTCGGTGCGGCCTCGCGCGCCGCCGAACGCGGTGCCGCGCCACGAACGACCGGTGACCAGCTGGAACGGGCGGGTCGAGATTTCGGCCCCCGCAGGCGCCACGCCGATGATGATCGATTCACCCCAGCCCTTGTGCGCAGACTCGAGCGCCGCGCGCATCACACCAACGTTGCCTGTGGCGTCGAACGTATAATCCGCACCGCCCTTGGTCAGGTTGACCAGATAGGGCACCAGATCACCTTCAACCTCGGACGGGTTCACAAAGTCGGTCATGCCGAATTTGGTGGCCATTTCCACCTTGGCGGGGTTCAGGTCGACGCCGACGATCTGGTCTGCTCCGGCCAGACGCAGGCCCTGAATGACATTCAGGCCGATCCCGCCCAGACCGAACACGATGGCGCGGCTGCCGATTTCCACCTTGGCCGTGTTGATTACCGCGCCGATGCCGGTGGTCACGCCGCAGCCGATATAGCAGATCTTGTCGAACGGCGCGTCCTCGCGCACCTTGGCCAGCGCGATTTCAGGCAGCACCGTGTGGTTCGAGAAGGTCGAGCAGCCCATGTAATGCAGGATCGGATCGCCATCCAGCGTCGAAAAGCGCGAGGTGCCGTCGGGCATCAGGCCCTGACCCTGGGTCGTCCGGATCGCCTGACACAGGTTGGTCTTGGGATGCAGGCAGTATTCGCACTCGCGACATTCCGGCGTGTAAAGCGGGATCACGTGATCGCCCGGCTTCAGGCTGGTCACGCCTGGGCCGACCTCGACCACCACGCCCGCGCCTTCGTGGCCCAGAATGGCCGGGAACAGGCCTTCGGGGTCAGCGCCCGACAGGGTGAACTCGTCGGTGTGGCAGATGCCGGTGGCCTTGATTTCGACCAGTACCTCGCCCGCTTTGGGTCCTTCGAGGTTCACGTCCATCACTTCCAAGGGTTTGCCCGCCTGAAGGGCAACAGCGGCACGGGTACGCATGATGCAATTTCTCCCTGTTAATTTCGCACGACCCTGCGTCAATTACAGGGATTCTTCAACACTCGTTTCATCGCAGGCCGGTTTGCAATAAGATCACACAGAACCGACATCACCGCGTGAAGGAGCGCCAATGTACCGATTTCTCATGGTTTTACCTCTGCTGGCCGCGTGCGGAGGAACCGAACCCGTGGATACGGGTGACCCCGGCCCCGCACCAGAACCGGCCCCGGTCGATTTGGCCTTTTGCGACGGGGAAGCTTTTGCCGGCGCCGTAGGGCAACCGGTATCCGGCATTCAGGCCAGCCTGCCGGACAAGGCGCGGGTGCTGGAGCCCGACAGCATCGCCACGCAGGATTACCGCATCGACCGGTTGAATGTTTTTGTGGATGACAGCGGTATCATTCAGCGGCTGACCTGCGGCTAGGCCCCTCTCGACTCGGTGGGTGATTCCCGGATAAGAACAAACAAAGAACATTTGTTGTTGCCCGGATGTCCAGACGCCGAATACTTTCGCTTTGGTTCCCCCGCCTTGGGGCGGAACGGCTGGTGCGCGCCGCGCGCGGTCTGCAATCCGGCCCCTTGGCCGTGGTGGCCGAACAGGCGAACATGCAGGTCATCACCTCGCTCAATGCCGAAGGGCAGGCCGCCGGTCTGCATGTGGGACAGCCGGTGCGTGACGCCCATGCCATGTGCGCGGTCCTGATCACCCGCCCCCGCAATGCGCCCGCCGAGGCCGCGTTTCTGGCCGCGCTCCGGCGCTGGGCGGGAAAGTTCAGCCCCTGGGTGGCCGAAGAACCGCCCGACGGGCTGGTCATCGACCTGTCGGGCTGCGCGCAACTGTTCGGAGGTGAACAGGCGCTGCTGGACGTCATCGAAACCGACTGCGCCGATATGGGGCTGGGCGTGCAAACGGGTATCGCCGACACGCTGGGCGCGGCCTGGGCCCTGGCGCGGTATGCGGGGCAGCGGGTCGCGTCGAACCGCAACGGCGACGCCATCAGCCAGGAGGCCCGCGCCACCCGCGCCCGCGCCGGAAAACGGCGGCACTGGACCCGCGGTGGCGCCGCGCCGCAGGTGTCGGCGTCGGGCGGCGGTGCCCGGATCGCGCCGCCGGGGCAAAGTTATGGTGCGCTCAGCCCGTTGCCGGTGGCCGCGCTCAGGCTGGAGGATCAGACCGTCGCCCAACTGAACCGTCTGGGCCTGCGCCGGATCGGCGATCTGCTGGGCCAGCCCCGCGCCAGCCTTGCGCGACGGTTCGGGCGGGGGCTGGTGCTGCGGCTGGATCAGGCCATGGGCAGCGCGCCCGAACCGGTCTCGCCCGCCCGTCCGGCGCATCATTTCGCGGTGCGGATGACCCTGCCCAATCCGATCGGGCTGCACGAGGATGTCATGGCCGCCATCGACCGGATGCTGCCTGTGCTCTGCACCCGGCTCGAGGAAAAGGGGCGCGGCCTGCGTGGTCTGCGGCTCGAGGCGCACCGCACCGATCAGGCCGCCGAAATCGTCGAGATCGGGCTGGCGCGGCCCGGTTTCGACCCGCACCGTATCCGCCCCCTGCTCGAGATGAAGGTCGATCGGATCGACGCGGGGTATGGCATCGACATGCTGCGGCTAGAGGCGGTCCAGACCGAACCGGTCCATGCCCGCACCGTCACCGGCCATGCCGAGGCCAACCGCGCCGTGCGCGACCGGCTGGCGGGCAACACCGCAGTCGATGACCTTACGGCCAAGCTGGGCGCGCGGGTGGGGCTGGAGACGATCACCCGCCGCCACCCTGCCTCGTCCCACATCCCCGAGAAATCCGCCCAGATCCTTGCTGCGGCCTGGTCCGAACCCGCGCGCGACTGGCCCTCCCCCCCGCGCCCGCGCCCCCTGCTGATGTGGCGCCCCGAACCGGTGACGGCCCCGGACGGCCCCACCATACCCGACCGGTTTCGTTGGCGCGGGCGGGACTGGCAACTGGCTCAGGCCACCGGCCCCGAGCGCATCGCGCCGGAATGGTGGCTGGACGACCCCGATTGGCGTAGCGGCGTGCGCGACTATTGGGTGGTGGTGACCGAACAGGGCGACCGGCTGTGGCTGTTCTATGGCCACGGCGGAGCCATGTCTCCGGGCTGGTTCTGTCAGGGGAGCTTTGCGTGACGATCAGGCACGCGCCGCCGGTTTTTCAGCGCAACCCCGCGATGGCCATTTGCATGGCGACGATCAACGCATCCCGCTGTTGCGACAGCTCGCCAGGCGTCATGCCGCGGGCTTCGGCTTCGACACCTTCGGTCAATTGCCGGGCTACGTCCTGCGTCAGATAGATCTGGCCCAGATCATCCCACCAACCGTTGAACGTGTCCGCGAAATGGTCGCAGAACGATCTGAGGCCGCCCTCGCCGGCGCCAAGGTTGAACAGCATGGTCGGCCCCGTCGCCACCCATCTTAGTCCCGGCCCGGCCCAGACCGCCTTGTCCACATCCTCGACCGAGGCAACGCCCGAGACGACCAGGTTAATCGCCTCGCGCCAGATCGCGGCCTGCGGGCGATCGACAACATGGCCGGGCACTTCCTTGCGAACGACTGTGTTGCACGGATCGTTTCATCAGCGTAGCCAGTTTCTTGGTTTAACGACGGGATGGCGGGATGCCTTTCAAATTCAATGCGTCGCGGCGGGATAAATTTGAGAAGGCCAAGTACCGGGTCACGAATTGGCCTGAGTACAACGAGGCGCTTCGCCAGCGTGGTGATGATACGGTCTGGTTCAGCGAGGATGCGGTATCCGGGTGGTGCGCGCCAAGGTCAGGGAAACGTGGTGGTCAGCGACACTACTCTGATCTGGCAATTGAGACCTGCCTGACCCTGCGCGTCGTGTTCGGCTTACCCCTTCGCCAAATGCAGGGCTTTGTCCGCAGTTTGCTGCGGCTCATGCAGGCCGACGTTCCCGTTCCGGATTTTTCCACGCTCCGCCGCCGCGCACGATTGCATTGGACGCGGCTTACAGCAGGATATTGTGGCAACTGAAAACCTTGGGGGCCAAAAACCCTAGTTCGTATGATGCCCAAGCGTACATGGATGAGATTTATGGTGTGCCGTACACCCAGCGAAAATTCTTTGAGGATTACTACTCTGACCGAGTGCGCAACTTTCACACTGATAGCAAGTACGGCGCGGAACCAATACCGTTCTTCAGCATAGGTGATATTTGGCCCCTGAATGCCACACTGAAAGGGCTGTTCTATCGGCTGGTGACTGGGGAGTTACATGACGAAACCCGACAGAATCGAGACGATTACCTACGACACAACATGCTTGAAGGTGGTTAGTCTCTTTGGTGCATATAGCTGGTACTGTCATGGGCCTATGAGTTGACGACTTGAAAAAAGCGGACATCGAGATTGACAATTTCAACAACTGCTCCGCCCGGCACAGCGGAACCTCACTTATCCATGCGCCGGAGAGGTCAGGGCAAAGCCCGGATACGTTGTTTGGAACCGGGCATTCCCTGCGTCAGGGGAAGCTGGCGATTCTACCGGTTATTCGACCGTGATGGTGATGACCTCGGACATGATCGGGGTTGCGTGGGGGACGTGAGAGTGGTCACCAAGCACCAGTTGCAGGGTGTGGTCCCCCGGTGGCAGGTCGATGGTCACCTGGGTCTGGCCGCCGCCGAAGTGACGATGGTGATCATCAACCGGAAGGCCATAGGTCAGTTCCTCGGCCCCGTCCTCGCCCTCGCCAAAGCGCGGGCGGTCGATCAGCAGGTGGTGGTGGCCGGTATTGTCGGCCTCGGTTCCGGCCGGGGCGACGCCCATGCCGTTCAGGCCGAAAACGACCGTGACCGGAGAGGTTACAGCATCGCCGTCGGACAGGTTCGCGAAATAGACCGACGCATCAGGGTTTGACGGCGTGTCGCCGCCGGCAAGTACCGCAGTTGCCATCAGACCGGCCGAAATGGACGCAACAAGGAGCTTCATGGTTTACCTCTTGGGCTCAAAATCAAAACAAGCCAGCAGATAGACCGTTTCAGCCGCAAAACAGCCACAATCGTTCTGAATTTTCCGTGAAACCGGATGTGATCCGTCAAATTCGAGGGTTTCCGCATTCACGACGATCCGTGTGAAATTCGCGATATTATCCCTTCGTCGCCCTGATCTCGCCCAGATTTGGCGTCAGAACGGAACGAAAGAACGAAGACTTGGGGTAGCGGTATGGATCGACTCACCGAAATGGAAGCTTTTGCCAATGTGGTGGATCAGGGGGGATTTACCGATGCCGCCAAGAAAATGGGCATCTCCAAATCGGCTGTTTCCAAACATGTCTCAAGCCTGGAAGCGCGGCTGGGCGCGCGGCTGTTGAACAGAACCACGCGCCGGGTGTCGCCGACGGAAATCGGGCTGGCCTATTATGACCGCGCCCGCCGGGTTCTGAACGATGCGGGCGAGGCCGATGCGCTGGTCACGTCGATGCAGTCGGCGCCTTCGGGGTTGCTGCGGATCAGCGTGGCGACGGATTTCGGTGTCAATCACCTGTCGCCGGTATTGTCGAGTTTTCTGGCCAGCTATCCGGACATCACCGTCAACATGGTGCTGAACAACCGCTATGTCGAACTGATCTCGGAAGGGTTCGACGTTGCGGTTCGGATCGGAGAGCTGGAAGACAGCACGCTGCGGGCGCGCAAGCTGACCGAAACCACCAAGCGCATGGTCGCGTCGCCAAGGTATATCGAACAATATGGCCGCCCCGCCAAGATCGACGATCTGAACGAACACAAGCTTTTGCATTATTCCAGCCAGTCGTCAGGCAATGTCTGGAAACTGACCGCGCCGTCGGGAGAAAAACGGCAGGTTCGCACCGCAGGGTGGCTGAGTGTGAACGACGGTCAGTCGCTATTGAATGCCGCGATTTCGGGGCTGGGGATCGCCTATCTGCCCAGCTACCTGTATTCGGACGCGCTGAAACAGGGGCTGGTCGAGGATGCCATGCCCTCGCTGCCCGATGAAGTGCAGGGGATTTACGCCGTCTACCCGCCCGGCCGGTTCACGCAGCCGAAAGTGCGGGCCTTCATCGACTTCCTCGTCGACGCCTTCGCCGAAAAAGGTCCTATGGACTGGTAATGTCTCCCTCCCGGAAACTTCGGCAGCCCGCGCCAATGGCGCGGGTTTTTCTTGTGCGCGGCTGTCAATCGAGATCCTGATTTGGTGTTTGGATTGCGCCGGAAACTGTCAGAGTTTGTTGTGTAACTCGCAGACTAAACTCGTTGGCCCCACGCGTTCACACTGGTTTCATCGACGAGATAGGCCGTCTCGGGGCGAGGTCGGCTGGGGGTTGTGTGCAACGGTTTCGATCAGGGTCTGAAAACCGGATCACGGCCTGACCAGACGCGCGGGGTTTCGGGCTTTTCGGATTGGATTGCCCTTATCCGGCGGAATTCAGATCCCGGATCAGTTGATCCAGATTGCCCTTGCGCGCATCCAGCATCGCACCGATTTCGGTGCGTTCGGTCAACAGAACGTTGACGCCCTCGATGAACATGTTGAAGAACTTGTCGCGCCCCGATTTGTCCGAGACAAGGAACGTCACCTCGAACGGCGCTTCGCCCCGCAGCTTGACGGTGCTGCGCACCTCGTATCCCGCCTTGATCTTGCGGGCGCTCTTGACGGTCACTTCACCGCCGATGAATTCGCGGAAGCGGCGACCGTATTTGCGCGAGATATAGCCCTGAAACGCCTGGGTGAACTTTTTCAGCTGCGCCGGGCTTGCGCTGCGCGCATCTGCCCCCAGCGCATAGCGCGCCATGATCGGCACGTCGCCGTATTGCACAAAGATCTTCTCGAAATCGCGCAGCATTGCCTGCTCGGACTTGCCCGAGTCGATCACGCTGTTGATTTCGGTCACGACGCTGTTGACCAACTGCATTGCCCCCGCTTCGGTCAGGGCCAATGCGGGCAGCGGCATTGCGGCCATTCCAAGGCCTGCGACGGCGGACGTGAGGAAAGCGCGGCGGTTCATCCAGTTATTCGGCATAGGGGTCCTCATAAGGGTCCAGTGTCGGGTCCGACGGGTCCGGCCCGATTTCGGAATAGGGATCGGTGTAAAGGCCCAGATAGGCATCTTCGTCGTCGGTTGCCAGTTCGAAGCGGCGGTTCTGCAGATAAATCAGGCGCGCCTGCGCATAGCTGTCCGCGCTTTCATACAGGATCGAGTCGACCGTGTCCGAATACCGTCCGCGATCCCCCATGCGGCGGACCACCTCGGCATATAGCCCAAGATTGTCGGCGGGCCGGGTCGGCGCGAAATCAATCGGGTTGGTGAACAGGTTGACCACCACGCCCACCGCGTCGCGTGTTGTCGAGGGGCCATAAAGCGGCAGTTCAACGTAAGCACCCTCGCCAAAGCCCCAGACATGCAGGGTTTCGCCAAAATCGGTGTCCACACGCGGGATCTTGAAATCGCTGGCAGGGTCGGCCAGACCCGCGAAACCCACGGTCGAGTTGATCAGGAACCGCAACAGCGCGATGCCGGATTCCTTGGGTTTGCCCTGCAGCAGGAAATCCACCGCGTTGCTCGGCATCGACAGGTTTTCCGCGAACGAGTTGAAGCTGGTCACCATCGGCTCGGGTATGATCGTGACATAGCCCTTGGATGCCGGGCGGAAAAAGAACCTGTCGACACCCCGGTTGAATTCATGAATCGACCTGTTGGTATTTTCGTACGGATCATGAATGCCATTGCGTGTCGCAGCCTCGTCCGGCGCCTTGGCACAGGCCGTCAGACCGACTGCCGCCACGAGAATAAACGGGAATTTGGAAATCAGGCGGGTCAACACGGTTATTCTGTACTCCACGACGGCGAGGCCTGGCAAAACTGGTTTTTCAAACGGTCGTCAACCTGAGCGACGCAATTTGGGTGACACATAGTGGACGCGGCACGGAATTGAAACATCAAAGCATCTAGCGCCGGTACAGCGGAACGTAAAGTGTCGGTCACGTTTGCTTGGGAATTGGGTGGTTTTCGGCGTATCGCCCGCTGCGCAATGCATGGTATTGGCGCAATTGGACCGCAAGAAGGCGAGTTTCGGGCTTTTCGTGCTGGATGTTCCCGGTTAGCGTCCGCCGGACTCGGAAACTGGAGGAAGCGATTCATGAGCATCGCAGCAAAACTCGAAAGCCTGGGCGTTTCTCTGCCCGACGCGCCCGCTCCGGCGGCCAACTATGTGCCGTTCGTGCGGGTGGACAATCTGCTTTACGTATCGGGGCAGATTTCCAAGGACGAAAACGGGCTGATCACCGGAAAGCTGGGTGCCGACATGGAAATCGAGGCCGGGGCAGCAGCAGCCAAGGTCTGTGCCATCAACCTGCTGGCGCAGGTCAAGGCCGCCTGCGACGGCGATATCGAGCGTCTGGTGCGAGTGGTCAAGCTGACCGGATTCGTGAATTCGACCGGCGATTTCACCGCGCAACCGCAGGTGATCAACGGCGCCTCGGATTTCCTGGGCGAAGCGCTGGGCGAAGCAGGGCGTCATTCCCGCTCTGCTGTGGGCGCCGCCGCCCTGCCGCTGGGTGTTGCCGTCGAAATCGAAGGAATCTTCGAAATTCGATGACGCCATCCTTGCCGCCTGATTTTCTCAAGCGCCCGATCGCACATCGGGCGCTTCATGATTCGACCAACGCTCGCCCTGAAAACAGCCGCGCCGCCATCCGGGCAGCGATCAAGGCCGGATACGGAATCGAAATCGACCTGCAGATGACATCTGACGGTCAGGCGATGGTATTTCACGACTATGACCTGCGCCGGTTGACCGGTCAGCCCGGCCCGATCCGGCAACTCACGGCGTCCCAGGCGTCAGACGTGCGATTGCTGCACTCCGAGGGCGAAGGCATCCCTTCACTGGCCGAAGTGCTGGAAATCGTTGCGGGGCGGGTGCCGCTGCTGATCGAGTTCAAGGATCAGGACGGGGCCATGGGCACCGGCATCGGCCCGCTGGAACAGGCGGCGGTTCGGGCGCTGGCCACTTATGACGGCCCGGTGGCGCTGATGTCGTTCAACCCCAACAGCGTGGCGGAACTGGCGCGTCTTGCCCCCAGGATTCCGCGCGGCATCGTCACCAGCGCCTATGATCCGGCCGACTGGCCGCTGTCGGAACAGATCTGCAACCATTTGCGAGATATCCCGGATTTCGATCGAGTACGCGCATCATTCATCAGCCACGAGGTCGAAGACCTGAGCCGCGCGCGCGTGGCCGAGTTAAAGGCTCAGGGCGTGCCGATCCTGTGCTGGACGGTGCGCTCGGCAGAGCAAGAGGCCGAGGCGCGCAAGGTTGTCGACAATATCACCTTCGAAGGGTACCTGGCCGAACATCCTGCTTGATCCCCTGCCGCACGACCACAGATAACAAAGGGGCGGAGGTTCTATGGATCAGGCACAGATCGAAGTTCGGGTTCTCGGGTCACTGACCCAGATTGCGGCACATGAATGGGATAGCTGCGCCTGTCCTGAAACCACCGATGGCGGCCGCCCGGTCGATCCGTTCACTACGCATCGTTTCCTGCTGGCGCTGGAACAAAGCGGCTCTGTCGGGCGTGGCACCGGCTGGCAGCCGCAATACCTGACCGCCCATCTCGACGGCATGATGATCGGTGCCGCGCCGATGTATGCCAAGTCGCACAGCCAGGGAGAATACATCTTCGACCACAGCTGGGCGCATGCTTACGAGCGGGCGGGGGGTCACTATTACCCCAAGCTTCAGATCGCGGTGCCGTTTACCCCGGCCACGGGTCGCAGGTTCCTTGTCCGTCCGGGATACGACACGATCGGAATGTCGGCGCTGGTGCAGGGCGCGGTTCAACTGGCCGCCGAAAATCGGGTCTCGTCCCTGCATGTCACCTTTTGCACCAAAACCGAGGCCGAGGCCGGCACCGAAATGGGGCTCATGCATCGGATGTCGCAACAGTTTCACTGGCTGAATGACGATTACGGGGACTTTGACGAGTTTCTTGCCGCGCTATCGTCACGCAAACGCAAAAATATCCGCAAGGAGCGCGCACAGGCCTGCGAATTCGGCGGCACGATCCGAACTCTGACCGGCCCGGATTTGCGCCCGGAGCACTGGGATGCCTTCTGGACCTTCTATCAGGATACCGGGTCACGCAAGTGGGGTTCGCCCTATCTGACGCGCACCTTTTTCGATCACGTACAAGACACGATGACAGATGATGTCGCCTTGGTTCTGGCCGAGCGCAACGGGTACCCCGTGGCGGCAGCGCTGAATTTCGTTGGCCGCGACACCCTGTTCGGCCGCTACTGGGGCTGTACCGAACATCATCCCTTTCTGCATTTCGAACTGTGCTATTATAGGGCCATCGATTTCGCCATCGCCAATCGGCTGAAACGGGTCGAGGCCGGCGCGCAGGGCGAACACAAGCTTGCGCGCGGATATCTGCCGACCCGGACGCACAGTCTGCACTGGATTGCAGATCCCGGTTTCGCAAAAGCCGTGGACCGGTATCTTGAGGCGGAAAGCGAGGCGGTCGGCGAAGAGATCGAGATCCTGACCGACTATGGCCCGTTCAGGAAGTCGAACCCGGAGGAACAGCAATGACCGAACTTTTGTCCAAAGAAGCCCGAGGCCCGCTGTTGGATCCGCTGTTCAAGAACGGCTGGACCATGACCGAAGATCGCGACGCGATCACCAAGACGTTCATCTTCGACAATTTTGTCGAGGCATTCGGCTGGATGACGCGTGCCGCGATCTGGGCCGAGAAATGGAATCACCACCCCGAATGGCGGAATGTCTACAAAACGGTCGAGGTGGTTCTGTCGACACATGATGTCGAGGGACTTAGCTCCCTCGACGCCAAGCTTGCCCGAAAAATGGACGCCTTGCTGTAAGTATCAGCGGCGTCCCGAGCCATAGGCGGATGCCAGCCCTGCGACCTGCAGCATCTTGCGGAACTCGGCAGGTGTGACGCTGCCACTGCTCACGTTGATCCCATCCGGAATCGCGACAGAGTTTCGTCCGGCCAGCTGCATGCGCCCGGTGCTGGCATCGACGCGCAGGCATTGGTGGCCTTGACAGATCTTCTGGCCCTTGACCGGCAGAATACCTTTGGCATCCGCATGGGCGACATTGGCCATCAACGGCGTCATTGCCACAAGCGCGGCGGCGGCGATTTTTGAAATACGATATGTCATGATGCACCCTGATTGGTTTCTCTAAACCATCAGATAGGGCGAACCCGATCACATCGAAATCACATGGCGGCGAGACCTCTCGTGCCGCCGCTCGTCGCCGTCAGTCAAGGCTGCCGTTCTGATCCTGATCCGCAGACAGGAAATCCTGTGACATCTGATCCGAAAACTCGCCCGAGGACACCAGGTTGTCGCCGTTCTTGTCCATGGCCGAAAAATGCCCGATCGCGAAATGCGGCCGCGTTTCCGCTGCCGTCAGCGTGCCATCGCGGTTTTCGTCCATCGCCTGAAAGGCATAGTCCGCAAAAGCGTTGAACTCATCCTTTGACAGAAACCCGTCGTTGTTTGCGTCTATCGCGTTCAGTTCGGCCTCGTTGAGTTCGGCCACCTGATCCGCCATCGCGGTTGACGCCAGCGTCAAGGCCACCAAGGCTGCAAATCCCTGTTTCATCTCAAATCTCTCCTCAGCACGAGTATCTTTGCCCGGATGCGCCGCCGGCTGCAGCGCCCGCTGCGGTCAGGATGGTCTTGCCCGAGCCACCTCCGAACTGATTGCCGATGGCGCCACCGATCAGCGCGCCGCCCAGCGTTCCGCTCAGGCAGGCGATCTCGTGCTGCCGGGCGGCCTGAGCCTGAGGCGTGGGCGCGGGCGCGCAGGCGGCAAGAATTCCGCCGGTCAAAATGGCCGTGATAAATAACCTTGTTTTCATGAGTTCAGCTCCCGATGTCGCTAACCCGAGTATCGGAGCATTTCGGGACGGTCTCAAGCAATTTGAGGGGTTTGCAGATAACAGGCAAGTAATGGCCCCGGCGATTGGCCGGGGCCGCAACGCTCAGATCGCCTCGAGCAACCCTTCGCCCGCCGTACGGTCGCAGACACCGTGTTCGGATTCGGTGTTGAGCACCCGAACAGTTCCATCTTCGACCAGCATGGCATAGCGGGTCGACCGGCCATACAGACCCACCACCGGAGCGTCGAAATCCATCCCGATCGCCTTGGTAAAACCGCCATCGGCATCGGCCAGCATGGTGATCCCGGCTTCACTCGCGCCGGTGGACTCTCCCCACGCCTTCATCACGAACGGATCGTTGACCGCCAGGCAGATGATTTCATCCACACCCCTGTCGTCGAATTGCGCCTTGGTCCGGATGAAGCTGGGCAGATGAACCTGATCGCACAGCCCCGAAAACGCGGCAGGCACCGCAACGATCACCACCTTGCGCCCCGACAACTTGTCGGCAAGCTGGACTTCCTGCGGCCCCTTGTCGGTCATATGGATGAGTTTTGCGCCCGGAAGCGTATCCCCAACTGAAATCATCTTGCGGTTTCCTATCTGATGGATTTACGGATTGTTCCCTAAAGGCATATAGCTGGGCAACCAGATGTGACCACGGAAATTCGACAAGGCGGGAGGATCATGAGCCATTTTGTAGTGATCGGAGCGGGGCAGGCCGGATCGTCCCTTGTGGCAATGCTGCGCAAACAGGGTTTTGACGGCGAAATCACCCTGATCGGCGCCGAACCGGTCCTGCCCTATCAACGCCCGCCGCTCAGCAAGGCCTATCTTCTGGGCGAGATGGAGCTGGAACGGTTGTTCCTGCGGCCCGAAAGTTTTTATGCCGAACAAAACATCACCCTGCGCCTTGGCGAGCGTGTCACCGGAATCGACCCGAATGCCAAGACCGTGACGCTTGGGGACGAGGTGATCTCGTACGACCAGTTGGCGCTGACGACCGGCTCTGACCCGCGCCGCCTGCCCGCCGCCATCGGCGGCGATCTGCAGGGGGTGCATGTCGTGCGCGATCTGGGCGATGTCGATGCCATGGCCCCGTCCGTGATCCAGGGCAAACGGGCGCTGATCGTCGGCGGCGGTTATATCGGGCTTGAGGCGGCGGCCGTCTGCGCCAAGCGCGGGGTCAGCGTGACACTGGTCGAAATGGCCGACCGCATCCTGCAGCGTGTGGCGGCCCCGGAAACCAGCGATTATTTCCGCGCCCTGCATGGTGGTCACGGCGTTGATATCCGCGAAGGCGTCGGGCTTGAGCGGATCACCGGCGAAGGCGGCAACGTGACCGGCGCGGTGCTCAGTGACGGGACCGAGCTGGTGGTGGATTTCGTGGTTGTTGGCGTCGGCATCACGCCCTCGACGCAACTGGCCGAAATGGCAGGGCTGGAGATCGAGAACGGCATCAGGACCGACGCGCAGGGCCGCACCTCCGATCCGTCGATCTGGGCGGCGGGCGATTGCGCCTCGTTTCCCTACAAGGGGCAGCGCATCCGGTTGGAAAGCGTGCCCAACGCCATCGATCAGGCCGAGGTCGTGGCCCAGAACATGCTGGGCGCGGGCAAGGGCTATGTCGCGCAGCCATGGTTCTGGTCGGACCAATACGACGTCAAACTGCAGATTGCCGGGCTGAATACCGGCTATGATCAGGTGGTGACCCGCAAGGGCGAGGGGCTGACCACTTCGTTCTGGTACTACAAGGGCGGGCAACTGGTGGCCGTGGACGCGATGAACGATCCGCGCGCCTATATGGTCGGCAAGCGGCTGATCGACATGGGCAAGAATGCCGATCCGGCTGCCGTATCCGACCCTGAAACCGACCTCAAAGCGCTTCTGAAAGCGTGAGGATCATCGCCGGAGAATTCCGGGGCCGCGCACTGGCCTCGGTCGGCAAGGGCGACGCGGGCGCGCATCTGCGCCCCACCACCGACCGGGTGCGCGAAAGCCTGTTCAACGTGCTGTCCCATCAGATTGATTTCGACGGCCTGCGCGTGTTGGACCTGTTTGCAGGCACCGGCGCACTGGGGCTTGAGGCGCTGTCGCGCGGCGCGGCGCATGTGACTTTCGTAGATGATGGACGTGTGGCACAGGGTCTGATCCGGAAGAACATTGACCTGACCCGCAGCGCTGACCGCACCGACCTGATCCGCCGCGATGCGACCCGGTTACAGGAAAATCCGGGCGATCCTTATGACCTGATCTTTCTCGACCCGCCCTATGGCAAGGCGCTGGGCCAAAAGGCGCTTGCCGCCGCGGTCGTCGGGGGGTGGATCGCCGATGGCGCACTGGTCGTCTGGGAAGAAAATGCGCCCATGACGGCCCCCGAGGGCTTCACACTGCATGACGCGCGGAAATACGGAGATACCCATATCACGTTGATGTGGAAGGATATTTCAACCTGAAACAGTCAGGGCGGTTTTTCGCCCGCGGTTCGATTGCACCTGATCTCCCAGCTGTTACGCCCGAGACGGGATAAAAGGGAACAAGCAATGTATAAACTTGTGATTTTCGATTGCGATGGTGTTTTGGTGGATAGCGAACCTGCCTCGAACCAGATTATGGCGGACAATCTGACACGGCATGGATTACCCATGACGGCTGAACAGTCGATGGATATGTTTGTCGGCTTATCAATGGCCGGTGTGAAGGAAAAGGCCCTCAGCCTAGGCGCAATTCTGCCTGAGGACTGGATCGAACAAGTCTATGCCCAGGAATATGCCTTCCTGCGCCAAGGAGTGCCGCTGGTCACAGGCATCCCGGATCTGCTGGCATATTTGGATACCGCCAACATTTCTTGCTGCGTTGCCTCCAACGGCAGCGAGGACAAGATGCGCATCACCCTTGGCCAGAACGGGTTGTGGGATCGATTTCATCCCGACGCGATGTTTTCGGCTCATACACTAGGTGTCTCGAAGCCGGAGCCTGGGTTGTTTCTGGCCGCAGCCAGCCGTTTCCAGATGCAGGCAGATGAGTGCGTGGTGATTGAGGACAGCGGCAGCGGCGTAACCGCAGCCGCGCGCGCCGGCATGCGCTGCCTTGGCTTCGCGCCTCATGACGACGGTAAAGCGCTTGCGGCATTGGGGGCCGAAGTTTTCCATGACATGGCCGACGTGCCTGCACTTTTGGGTTTTTGAACCGATTGTGCTAGATTGCCCTCATGGACCATGCCTTGACCGCCCCGTTCTGGGCACTCAATCAGGATGCAGAGACCACCCAAGGACCCGAGCGCAAACCGCTGCGCTCATCCGTGTTCATCCACGATGCCGTCACCCCGTGGGGGCGTGAAACGATGCTGCTGAAACTGTTGCGCGATCAAGCCGTCGAATTGGACGAATAGGTCGGGTGGAACTTGCCGCCCGGTGACAGGGTGAAAATCTCGACCCCGTTGGCGGTCACACCCACCGAATGTTCGAATTGTGCCGACAGTGACTTGTCGCGGGTGACGGCTGTCCAGTCATCGGCCAGTGTCTTGGTCTCGGGGCGGCCCAGATTGACCATCGGTTCGATGGTGAAGAACATGCCCTCTTCAAGTTTGGCGCCGGTGCCCGGGCGGCCATAATGCAGCACGTTCGGCGGCGCGTGAAACACCTGTCCCAGACCGTGACCGCAGAAATCCCGAACCACGCTCATCCGGTGTGCCTCGACAAAGGACTGGATGGCGTGGCCGATATCGCCAAAGGTGTTGCCCGGTCGGACCATCTCGATACCTTTGAACAGCGCATCATGGGTCACCTGGATCAAACGTTCCGCCTTGCGGGGCAGTTTGCCGGCCACATACATGCGCGAGGTGTCGCCAAACCAGCCATCCACGATGACGGTCACGTCGATGTTCAGAATATCGCCGTCCTTGAGCTTCTTGTCGCCGGGGATGCCGTGGCAGACCACGTGATTGACCGAAATGCAGCTTGCGTGCTGATAGCCCTTATAGCCGATGGTGGCCGATTTCGCGCCGACGTTCTCGACCATCTCGGTAATGACCCGGTCGATTTCACCCGTGGTCTGACCGGGAAAGACATGCGCGGCAATGTCATCCAGTATCCCGGCCGCAACCGCTCCTGCCGCATGCATGCCAGCAAAGTCGGACGTCTCATAGATACGGATACCATCCTTGGTCAGGCGGCCACGGTGTTCCTTCATCGGTGCGGGGCTCCAATTGTTGCACGCGAAACCCTCTTTACGCTGCTTACGCAGAAAGTGCCAGAGGGCGCGGGGTCGCAATGTTTTCCGCAAAATGGGGCCATCTGCGCCCGGTGTAATCCGCGTCTCGCGACAATCAGGAGACAACCAGGCGGATTGCACACTCTCCGTCCGGATACGAGGGACCCGGTTCGCCCCCGCGCCAGAGCGCCCGAACCAGCGTCAGGTCAAAGCTATCGCATCCACTGAGCCTAGCGTCCGTTTGACCTGACACAATTCGCGGAACATTCAGGGGAGGAACCTCACCGGCCCCGCCGCTCAACCTTGGAAAACTCTGTCGGGAACCGCTCAGACAGGTGCGACTTCGCGCCGCCTGATCGGTTCCGAGTCATAAACCTCATCAAGAATGATCTCGACCAGATCGAACTGGGAATGCAGGTTCACGTCTTCGAAATAGATATGGCTGGGCCAGGCCTGCCCGACGTGGTTGTCCTCTGGCAGATCCACGTTGGCGCAGACATTCCGGATCGCCGCCACATGCGAACGCGCCATTTCGCGAGCGTTCCGCTTGGCCGCGTCCAGATCCTCGATGCTGTTGGCGTCGATCTGTGGCGAGCCGACACCCGAGGTCAGCGGCATGTTCCGCTGGATCGCCTGTTGTTCATAGAACGAGATGTCGACCAAATCCGCCGCCAGCCGCATGATGAAAACCGGGTTCACGCTGACCTTGGCTTCGGTCAGGTCCAGCAACGCCGGATTCTCCGATGGGGCCAGTTCGGGAGCTGCGGAGTCGCCGCCGCCCCGTCCACCCCGGCGGCGCGAACTGCGGTCTTTCTTTTTCGCCATCGCCACATGGTCGCCGCGATAGTTGTTGTCGAACACGCGGTTCGCATAAGGTTTGTCGCGCAGCATGTGCCGGATCGACCGGATCGACATGTTCTTGCAATTCTCCGGCCCGATGAAAAACGGTGAACCCGACGCATCGGACAGCTCGATCCATCCGTTCGGAAACGTTGCGACGTGGTGGTCCATCCACGGCCCCAGCACCACATCGCCCAGATGATCCAGCAGCGCGTTCACCTCATCGGGGTCGTGCACCACATCGGCCAGCAGTGGCTCCTGCCCGTAGATGTCCGCGGCAAGACTATATGGTGCCGAGATCTGCAGCAGCGGTGGCAGCCCGGTCAGTTCCTGGAACACCCGCAGGATGTTGGTGATCGCCAGCGGCGCGCCCGTGGTGAAATCCGGCGTTTTCAGATCACGCCAGTTTTCCTTGTTGATCAGCATGTCATCCGGATCGGCCCCCGGCGGGAACTTGTCGGGATACATCATGGTCTGGCCCAGCGGCTCGCAGGTCCAGGCGTAAAGCGCCCAGGTGATGTAGAACTTGTTCACCCCCATCAGCCGGGTCACGGCAAGATTGGCGCGCACGTAACGATAGGGGTCTTCGTGATAGTATTCGCGGGTTTCGATGCCATAGAGGTCGTTCAGAACCGCCAGCGCCAGCATATGAACCGAAGCGACACAGTTGACACGGCCGGGATCGGCCTTGATGGCAAAGTTCTCGTCGAAGTCCCCGGCAATCGCGGCATCAAAAACCCTTTTCATTTCGGCCTTGGCGTCCGGGTCTTCCGCCTGCCAGCGGCGCAGCAGGTCAAGCCCCTTGGGGAATGCATAATCTTCGATCTTGGTCATGGCGTCGCTCTTGGCTGGACACTCCGGTTTCGGAGGGCACGAGTTGTCGGATCGGCGCCATGCTAGCTGCAATTGGATAGCTTACATATACCCGCTTTTCGAAATTTGTTATACCCAATTTCTCATCGTCGGCACCGCCTTTCGGTTCAGGCAAGTCCGCTCAAACCGGTCAAGGCATCGGTCACCCTGACGCCTTTTGGAGAAATCTCGGTGCCGTATACCAGCCGCTCGACCCCGGTCGCCCGCGCCGCCTCGAATGCCGCTGCATAAGCCGGATCGATATCCGCCGCCAAAGCAAAGCTGTCGCAATCGGTGCGTTGCACCAAATACAGCATCACGGCGCGGTGACCCTGCGCCGCCATCGCCGCGAGCTCTCCCAGATGTTTGGTGCCGCGCTGGGTCACGCTGTCGGGAAACTCCGCCAGTCGCGGATGGCGCGACAGGGTCACGCTTTTGACCTCGACATAGGCGTCTGGCAGACCCGGCTGGCTCAGCAGAAAGTCGATGCGGCTGTTTTGCCCATATTTCACCTCGGCCCGCACTGTGCGGTAATCTGCCAGTTCCGCCACCCTACCGCTTTCCAGCGCGGCCCTCAGCGCCCGGTTCGGCACCGAAGTATCGACCCCGGTGAAATGCCCGTTCTCGTGATCGACCAGCCGCCAGCCGAACTTCAGCTTCTTTTTCGGATCGTCATTCGGCTCCAGCCAGATCTTAACGCCCGGCTCGGCCAACCCCATCATCGAACCCGGATTGGCGCAATGCGCGGTCACCTCGCGCCCGTCCTCCAGCGTGCAATCTGCCAGAAAGCGTTTGTAGCGGCGGATCAGGCGGGCGGGCACAAGAGGGGTTTCAAAGCGCATGGGTCCGGGCCTATACCTGCGCTGAAGGTCATTCAAGAGGAGAGGGTGCCATGCCCAACCCAACCGCTGCAATGCTCGTGATCGGAGACGAGATCTTGTCGGGCCGCACCCGCGACGCCAACATGCATTATCTGGCGGGTGAACTCACAAAACATGGCATCGACCTGAAAGAGGTGCGTGTGGTCAGCGATGACCCTGCAGCCATTGAAACCGCCGTCAAACAGTTGTCGCAAAGCTTCGACCACGTCTTCACCAGCGGTGGCATCGGCCCGACCCACGACGATATCACCGCCGATTGCATCGCCCGCGCCTTTGGTGTCGGCATCGATGTGCGCGACGACGCCCGCGCCCTGCTTGAGGCGCATTACGAAAAGACCGGGCTGGAACTCAACGCAGCACGCATGCGCATGGCGCGCATCCCGGACACTGCAGAGCTGATCGCCAACCCGGTTTCGACCGCGCCGGGGTTCACGCTGGGCAACGTGCATGTGATGGCGGGCGTGCCGCTGGTGTTTCAGGCCATGGTGGCCAGCGTCCTGCCGACGCTGACCGGTGGCGCGCCGCTCTTGTCGCAGACCCTGCGGGTGGACCGGGGCGAAGGCGACATTGCCGAAACGCTGTCGCAACTGGCCAACGCCTTTGGCGACCTGACCATCGGCTGCTATCCGTTCCAGGTGAACGGGGCCTTTGGCGCCAATATCGTGATCCGGGGCACCGACGGTGCACGCGTCGACGCGGCGATGACCCGTCTGGCGCAGGAGCTTGAGCTTTGAGCATCAACTGGGCGGAGGTCGTCGACGGCACCTGGCCCGCTGTCCGATTCACGCGGTCGGGGCCATTCATGCTTCGCGAGGCGCAGGGGGCCGGTTCGCGCGTGTCCGCGGCCAGCAGGATCGGCGAAGTCACCGAGGCCGATATCGACGCAGCCGAGGCGGCGATGCAGACTTTGGGTCAAAAACGCCTGTTCTGTCTGCGTCCCGGTGACGAGGCGCTGGATGCGCAACTGGCGGCGCGCGGCTATGAAAAGTTCGATCCGGTCAATATCTATGCCTGTCCGGTCGAACACCTCACCGATATCCCCATCCCCCGCGTCACCGTCTTCACCCTGTGGGAACCGCTGGCGATCATGCGTGAAATCTGGGCGCAGGGTGGCATCGGCCCCGCGCGGCTGGCCGTGATGGACCGCGCCAAAGGGCCAAAGACCGGCCTGCTGATGCGCCACCGCGACAAGCCCGGCGGCACCGGCTTTGTCGCCATTCATGATGGAACTGCAATGGTGCATGCCCTGGAAATCCTGCCGCACCAGCGCCGGCAGGGCCTGGGCCAATGGGCCATGCGTGGCGCGGCCTTTTGGGCGATGGACAACGGCGCACAGACCCTTAGCGTGATCTGCACCAAGGCGAACGAAGGGGCCAACGCCCTCTACCGCTCTCTCGGCATGAACCTTGTCGCAGAGTATCACTATCGCCAGCTTGTCTGAGGGGAGAAAGACAATCGTGACCGATCCGAACCAACCCACCGCGCTTGACCTGCCGATGGTGGACCCGTTGCCGCCCGAGACGCAGAAATACTTCGATATCTGCGTGGAAAAGCTGGGCATGGTGCCCAACGTACTCAGGGCCAACGCGTTCGACATCGCCAAGCTCAACGCGTTCACGGCGATGTATAACGACCTGATGCTGGGCGACAGCGGGCTTTCCAAGCTTGAACGTGAGATGATCGCGGTCGTCGTGTCCTCGATCAACAAATGCTTCTACTGCCTCGTGGCCCATGGCGCGGCGGTGCGCCAGTTGTCCGGCGACCCGAAGCTGGGCGAGATGCTGGTTATGAACTATCGCGTCGCGCCTCTGGATGCGCGCCAGCGCGCCATGCTGGATTTCGCCGCCAAGATGACCACCGCCAGCGCCGAGATCGAGGAACCCGACCGCCAGCGCCTGCGCGATGTCGGTTTCTCCGACCGCGATATCTGGGACATCGCCAACGTGGCGGGTTTCTTCAACATGTCCAACCGCGTCGCCAGCGCAACTGCGATGGTGCCCAATGACGAGTATCATTCGCAATTCAGATGATCCGCCCTTTCGCCCTTTGTCTTGCCCTGATGGCTGCTCCGGTCTCCGCTCAGGAACTTACGTTGCCCAGCGGCGCGCAGCAACTGACCGAACGGATCAGTGCTCTGGACAGCTATGATCTGCCTGTCGGGGTGTTTGACGGCAACACCGTGCCATCCCGCACGTTCGAGGGCAGGGTTGATCGCCGTACCTGGCGTGTTCGCTCGGGGTCACGGACCACGCTGCAGATCCTCACGCCGATGCGGGATCAAATCAGGGCGCAGGATTATGAGATCGTGCTCGATTGCCAATCGTCCCAATGCGGCGGATTCGATTTCCGCTTTGGCACCGAGGTGGTTTCGAACCCGGACATGTACGTGGCCTTGCGCGACTATCGCTTTGTCTCGGCGGTGCGCGGGGACGAGGCGCTCAGCCTGCTGATCAGCCGCAATCCCCCTGACGCCTATCTGCAGGTGATCAGCGTGGGGCCGGCCGATATTCAGGCCGAAGCTCCGTTTGTCGTTTACGAAACCGAGGACAGCTCCGAAGGGTTGCTGGCCGATCTGCGCCTGAATGGTCACGCGATCCTGGAAGATCTGGATTTCCAGACCGGCGCCGATGCGCTGGGGCCGGGGCCTTATGCGTCACTGAAAACACTGGCCGCTCTGCTGGCAGAAAACCCCAAGCTGCGCATCGCACTGGTCGGTCATACCGACGATGTCGGCACCCTTGAGGGCAACACCGCCCTCAGCAAGCGCCGCGCCCAGGCGGTGCGCGACCGGCTGGTGGCGGATCATGGCGTCGATGCCGAACGGCTCGAGGCCGAAGGCGCCGGCTATCTCGCGCCGCTGACCTCGAACCAGACGCCCGAAGGCCGCGACCGCAACCGCCGGGTCGAAGCGGTCATGCTGGGCGGCTGACCCGCTGCATTTGCTTTGCGCAGGCACGGGCGACCTGTCATGGTGAGAGCAGGAGAATCCGCCATGGCAAAACCTTCGTCCAAATCCTCTGCACTCATCATCGGCGCCGGTACCGGCCTGTCCGCGTCTTTTGCCCGGGAACTGGCCCATGCCGGTTACGCGGTGCATCTGGCCGCGCGGGATACGTCCGATCTCAAGGACTTGGCATCCGAAATCCATGCCAGAACACACGAACTGGACGGCACGAATGCCGACGGTGTCGCCGAACTGGTCGAGTCCATTCCGGGGGAATTGCGCGTCGCCTGTTACAACCCCTCTGCCCGCCAGCGCGGGCCGATTGCCGACCTCGAACCCAAGGCCGTGCGCAAGGCGATCGAGGTGACGGCCTTTGGTGCCTTCCTTCTGGGTCACTTCGCGGCGAAACGCATGCTGATGCAAGGCTTGTCGGATGGCCGGCGGGGCACGATCCTGTTCACCGGCGCCTCGGCCGGGGTCAAGGGGTTTCCCCACTCGGCCCCGTTTGCGATGGGCAAGTTTGCCCAGCGGGGCCTTGCGCAATCCATGGCGCGCGAGTTGCATCCAAAGGGCATCCATGTGGTCTGGGTCAACATCGACGGTGCGATCCGCAGCGCCGCGCGGGCCGAACCGGCGGACGCCCCAGACAGCATGCTGAACCCCGACGCCATTGCCCGCGAATACATGCACCTGATTGATCAGGACCGCTCCGCATGGTCGAACGAGCTGGATATCCGGCCCTGGGTCGAGAACTTCTAGTCTGCAGGCCGCAGCGCCACCTTGCGCATGTCGCTCGGCGCCATCCCGTCGTTAAACCAAGAAACTGGCCACGCTGATGAAACGATCCGTGCAACACAGTTGTCTGAAATAGGTTTTTTCTTCCAAGTAGTTAGCCGCGCGAAACGGGTCCACGAAACTCATCGTTGCAGCCATGTTGAAACTCGGCGTGACGATCACCAGCAGCCGGGATTCGTTTTCCTCATTATTTGCCATTTGGCCGAGACCTCGTGTGCTGGCGTGGACTTCAGAAAACAGCCTTTGCAACCGGCGCGCAAGATCGCTCGGGGCGGACGGCATTCCAACCTGCATTCTAGCCCAAAAGCAGTTGATCGCCCATGTCGGCAACGTGCTCTCGCCGCCTCAACAGACCGGGATTGCCGCTTTGCAGACTTGATTTGGCGAAAAAATTTGGCAAGGCTGAGTTTATGAACATGCAGCCTCCAAGCCCGTTTGCTGCGGGTCCGGCCCAGATGCAGGTCGCGTTCGACCGGCGCGAAATGTCTTTGATCCTCTCTGTCTATGGCCGGATGGTGGCTGCGGGAGAGTGGCGTGACTACGGCATCTCGAACCTGCGTGACATGGCCGTCTTCTCGATCTTTCGGCGCACTGCCGAACATCCGATCTATCGCGTAGAGAAACATCCCCGTATGCGCCAGCGGCAGGGATTGTATTCGGTGGTGGGAATGGACGGGCGCATCCTGAAACGCGGCCATGATTTGCGCACGGTTCTGCGGGTGCTGGAACGCAAGCTGATCCGGGCGATCGATACCGACTAAAGCCTTTTGTGGGCCGTGACCGGGCCGTCGCCCTGCGCTTCGATTCGGGCAATTGCCGTATCCAGTGGTTCGTACTGCACCGCCATGTGATGCGCATTCGCGTGCAGCAAGGTCTCAGGATCGGCCATCCAGGCGACATGGCCTTTCCAGAACAACAGATCGCCGCGCCGGTGTGCGGTTCCGGCGGGCAGGGCCGTACCCAGGGCGCGTTCCTGATCGCCGCTGTCGCCGGGGCAGGGGATGCCGCACGCCAGCAAGGCCGCCTGCACCAGCCCCGAACAGTCGATGCCCGCCCGGCTGTTGCCGCCCCAAAGGTAGGGCGTACCCAGAAACAGCGCTGCGACCGAAACCGGATCGTCGAATTTCGTGCCGATCCCGACCAGATGAACCGCAGGCACAAACCCCGCGTCGGTTTCGATAAAACCATTGGTTTCCGAGCGGGCCGCCAGCCTGCTTCCGAAACTCAGGCAAACACGTTCAGCGCTTTTCATATCGGGCCGCGAATAGGCATGCGTGGCCGGTGCCGCGACCCAGTGCGTGGGTTGTTGCGCATCACCCAGCACCTCCGACCGGACCCAGCCGGGATAGCCGTCCTTTTCCGACAATATCCGGCTCCAGTCGCCGGTGACCTCTTTGACCGTCACCACATCGCCATACAGCAACTGGCGGTCGCGCGGGCCGTCGGGGCGGCGAAGCAAATCGGCGACCGGAACATGGATGCCTTGCACGCTCATGACTTCAGCAGGTCTGGCAGCGCCTCCAGCAGGGCGCGGGGGCCTTGCCCGAACCCTCCCTTGCTGCGCCCCGGAGCCTTGGATTTTTGCCAGGCGAAAATGTCGAAATGCATGTACCGGCTGGCGGTCACGAACCGCCGCAGGAACAGCGCTGCCGTGATCGATCCGGCAAACCCGCCCGACGGTGCGTTGTCCAGATCAGCGATGCCCGGTTCGATCAGTTCTTCATAAGGGTCATGAAACGGCATCCGCCACACCGGGTCGGCCACCTTTGACGCGGCCTGCGCCAGCACCTGCGCCGCCTCGTCGTCGTCGGTATAAAACGGGGCCAGGTCTGCCCCGACTGCCACGCGCGCCGCACCCGTCAGCGTCGCCATCGAGATCACCAGATCCGGCTGACCCTCGTCCGCCAGCGCAAGCGCGTCGGCCAGCACCAGCCGCCCTTCGGCGTCGGTGTTGTTGATCTCGACCGTCAACCCCTTGCGCGAGGTCAGGATATCGCCGGGGCGAAATGCGTTTCCGGCCACCGAATTTTCCACCGCCGGGATCAGCACCCGCAGCCGGATCGGCAGGGCCAGCGCCATGATCATTCGCGCCAGCCCCAGCACATTGGCCGCCCCGCCCATGTCCTTTTTCATCAACCCCATGGCCGAAGCAGGTTTCAGGTCCAGCCCGCCGGTGTCGAAACAGACCCCTTTGCCGACCAGCGTCAGGCTGGGTCCGCTGTCGCCCCAGGTCATCTCGATCAGCCTCGGGGCCTGCCCGGCGGCGCGCCCTACGGTATGGATCATCGGAAAATTCCGGGCCAACAGGTCGTCGCCGATGATGGTCTCGCACCGCGCCCCGAACTCGGCCGCCAGCCCCTCGGCCGCTGATTGCAGGTGGTCCGGCCCCATGTCGGATGCCGGGGTGTTGATCAGATCGCGGATCAGCGTTTCGGCATTGGCAATGGCCTCGATCCGGGTGGCGTCAACGCCTTCGGGGGCGACAAGCGTGGCCTTGGCCGGCGATTGCGCGGCATAACGGTCAAAGGCGTATCCGGTCAGCAGCCATCCAAGCGCCTCGTTGGCGGTATCCTGATCGGCCAGCCCCGAGACGATCCGATAACTGCCTTTGGGCAGCTTTTCGGCGGCGGCGGCCAGCGGAAACCGCTTGCGCGCGCGCTTGGTCGCGTCGCCGTACCCGGCCAGCGCAAATCGCACCGCGCCTTCGCGGCCCGGCACCAACAGCGCCTGTCCCAGTGCGCCGGTGAACCCGTTGGACGCTACCCAACCCCGAACCTCGCTGTCCTGCGCATCCAGCCAGGCATCAAGCGCGGCCTGTTCGATTACATGCAGGTGCAGGGCGTGGTCGGAGGGAGGGGCAAAAGACAGGGGCATGAACGGCTCGCTTGGTTGAGGTGCGGCCAGACTACCTTGCGCCGGGGCACCTGCAAGCCATTTCAGATCGAAAGATGCCGTTGGTCCCAAACCGCAACCAACGACTGCTCGCCGACCCGGATCAGGCGGAACAGCGTGGCGCTGGCGGCGACGTGGTCTCCGGCATCCACGGCTTCTGACACATCTCCCGCCACGCGGGTCAGCGCCGTCATGCCGACCTGTTCGGCAATCGCCACCAGCGAGCGTGCGGCCTTGCGCAGACCCAGCCAATCCCGCTGTCGCCACATGAGTTCGCATCGCGACAGCCGCAGGGCCAGCTCTTCGATGGCGCGGCATACCACATCCTCGGCGCCCGAATCGCCCAGCTGATCGTAAAGATTTCCCAGAGGGTCCGGATCCAGTCGCACGGTTTCCCTCTGAACGAGTGTGATCACTTTCTCCACCACGTTCACCCCAATAAAGTCGCACCCCCACGGCACGGTCGCATCCTCGCGCCACAGTGGTTGGCAAAAGGTTTCGGCAAAAGTGGATAATGTCTCGAATTTTGTTTCAATTCGGATTAGATCACGCTGCAGCACAGAAAACCTTGGGGATTTACTGGAATGGACTTCGCTAAACCTCTGCCGAATTATCTGGTCAAGCGCTACCATGGCTGGAAAGCCACGACCTATGCCGAGAACGAGGCCTGGTACCGCACATTGGCCAACGAAGGGCAGCATCCGCGCGCCATGGTGATCTCCTGCTGCGACAGCCGGGTGCACGTCACATCTATCTTCGGCGCCGATCAGGGCGAATTCTTCATCCACCGCAACATTGCCAACCTGGTACCGCCCTATGCGCCCGATGGCGATCACCACGGCACCAGCGCGGCCATCGAATATGCGGTCACCGCGCTGAAGGTCGCGCATCTGATCGTGCTGGGCCATTCGCAATGTGGTGGCGTTCAGGGCTGTATCGACATGTGCAAGGGGCAGGCGCCACAGCTTGAGGCCAAGGAAAGCTTCGTCGGGCGCTGGATGGATATCCTGAAACCGAAATACGATCTGGTTGCCGATCTCAAGGACAACATCGAACAGGCCCGCCAGTTCGAGAAACAGGCCGTGGTGGCCTCGCTGGAAAACCTGATGACCTTCCCGTTCGTCGCCTCCGCCGTCGAGGCCAAAAGCCTCAGCATTCACGGCCTGTGGACCGACATCGGCGCAGGCGGATTGCAGAGCTATGATCCTGCGAAAGGAAAGTTCGAACCGGTCTGAGTGACCCGGGCGCCGATCTTCGACGCCCGAACCGCTTCTGGAAATCAGCCCAGCCGCCGCGACAGGAACGTTCCGTCTGCGATTGATGCCTGGTCCGCGCGCAAGCGCCCGGTCAGCTCTGCATCACCGCCGGTTTGCCCCCATTGACCAAAGTGCACGTGGTCGGTGATCGCGCGGCGCGGCAGCCAACCAGCCTTTTCAAGTTCCGGCCTGTCGTGAAAACCACGGACCAGCCCGACACAAAGATATGCGACGGGTACAACCTCGGCAGGCAGGTTCAGCACCTCTTTCAGCGCGCCATTGTCAAGGATCGACACCCAGCCCACCCCCAGCCCCTCGGCTCGTGCCGCCAGCCAGAAATTCTGTACCGCACAGACCGACGAGAACATGTCCATCACCGGTATATGAGTGCGACCGATCACCACCGGCCCGGAGCGGCTGCGGTCGCAAGTGATGCAGATGTTGATCGGCGCCTCGAGGATACCTTCCAGCTTGAGCTTGCGATAAGTGTCGCGCTGCTCGACCGGGAACATCAGCGCGGCCTCAGCATGGGCCTTGGCAAACAGCTCATGCACCTGCCGGCGCATATCACGGTCCTGCAGGATCAGGAAATCCCACGGCTGCATGAATCCCACCGATGGCGCGTGATGCGCCGCCAAAAGGACACGGCTCAACCGGTCTTCGGGTATCGGGTCCGGCAGGAAATCCCCGCGGGTGTCGCGACGGTTGAGGATGGTTCGATAAACCGCTTCGCGGCTCGCCTTGTCAAAGGCGTCGGGCGCCATCAGCGCCGGTTCGGTGGTAATGGCCATCGGAGTCCCCTTGGATGGTCCCGCGCCGCCCGCCGTCCACGCAGGCTGCGCCATCCCTTCCGGCCGGTCTTCTGACTCGGGATCTTCCCGCGCGAACCCCTTCCCGGCCAAGGCCAGTGGTTCATGTCCGCACAGTCCCCCTTACAGCGTTGGGCACGTCGCGGGTTTGCACCGCGTTCCCGATTCTCCCGCACGGGCGGGCACCGAAAGGTGGCCGGACATTAGTCGGTCACGCAGGCAGGTCAACGAAAAAGGGGCACGGTTTCCGCGCCCCTGACATTCCCAATCCGAAGGAGCTTCACCCCTTCTTCAGAACTTCCCGTCCCAGCAGCTCGGCGATCTGCACCGCGTTCAGCGCCGCGCCCTTGCGCAGGTTGTCGCTGACGCACCACAGGTTGATGCCGTTCTCGATGGTCGAATCCTGGCGAATGCGGCTGATGAAGGTGGCGAAATCGCCGACGCATTCCACCGGGGTGACATAGCCACCGGCCTCGCGCTTGTCGATCACCATGATGCCGGGTGCCTCGCGCAGGATGTCGCGCGCCTCGTCTTCGTCCAGGAACTCCTCGAACTCGATGTTCACCGCCTCGGAATGGCCGACAAAGACCGGAACGCGGACGCAGGTCGCGGTGACCTTGATCTTGGGGTCGACGATCTTCTTGGTTTCGGCGACCATCTTCCACTCTTCCTTGGTCGAGCCATCCTCCATGAAGACGTCGATATGCGGAATGACGTTGAAGGCGATCTGCTTCTGGAACTTCTTCGGCTCGACCTCGTTGATCGGGTTGTAGACGGCCTTGGTCTGATCCCACAGCTCGTCCATGCCTTCCTTGCCCGCTCCCGACACCGACTGATAGGTCGACACCACGACGCGCTTGATCCTGGCACGGTCATGCAGCGGTTTCAGCGCAACCACCATCTGCGCGGTCGAGCAGTTGGGGTTCGCGATGATATTCTTCTTGGAATAGTCGTGGATCGCCTGCGGGTTCACTTCCGGCACGATCAGCGGAATGTCCGGGTCATAGCGATAGAGCGACGAGTTGTCGATCACGACACAGCCCGCCGCTGCCGCCTTGGGCGCGTAATCCTTGGTCGCGGCCGAACCCACGGCAAACAACGCCATGTCCCAGCCGGTAAAGTCAAAGGTGGCCAAGTCCTGGGTCTTGATCGTCTTGTCGCCAAAGCTGACTTCGGTGCCCAGCGAACGACGGCTTGCCAAAGCGGCAATTTCGTCCACGGGGAACTGGCGCTCGGCCAGGATGTTCAGCATTTCGCGGCCCACGTTGCCCGTGGCGCCGACGACGACGACGCGATAGCCCATGTCTTGTCTCCTGAGTTAAGGACGCGCGTTCATAGCACCCTTTGTCGCAGAAGAAAGGGGGCAGGCGGCGTATTTGCGTCCCTGACGTCAATTTGAGGCGTGGCGCTGTGTCTCAGCCCCCGGCCAGAAGGCCCTCATAGACCTCGACCAGCGCATTTGCTTCGCCCTCGATATCAAAATGCGTCTCTACATGGGCGCGGGCCGTCACTCCGGACCGGGCCAGAGAATCGCGGTCCGCCAGCATCTCCGCCGCCGCGCCGGCCAGCGCCTGGATGTTGTTCGGGGCCACGACGCGGCCCAGCGACGGGTCGGTCACGATTTCGGAAAACGCGCCCACATCGGTGGCCACCACCGGCACACCGCAGGCCATCGCCTCCAGCGGGGTCAGGCCGAACCCTTCCCATCGCTGGGGGGCGATGAACAGGTCCAGCACCTGATACCATTCCGCGATCCGGTCCACGGTGACCTCGGGCTTGAACAGGATGCGGTGGGCCAGCCCGGCGTCTGCGACCTTCTGTTTCAGATCGTTCAGAAAGCCGGTGTGCTGCTCGGTCGCCCGGCCCATGACAATGCCCGATACATCGTCGAACCGCCCACACAGATCGATCATCGCATCGACAAAGGCATCCGTGCCTTTCTGGTGCCGGATGCGGCCATAACAGCCCAGCAATATCCCGTCGGGCAGTCCCAGTTGCGCCCGCACGGCAGCGCGATCCTTGGGCGGGGTGAAATCCTGCAGGTTGATCCCGTGCATGATCACGCGCGCGTCCCGGTCCAGATACCCGGCGGTCTTGCGCGAGGTCGCCACCACCGCGTCCATCTTCGAGATCAGCCACTTGGTATAACCCGTGTGCCGCCGCTGCGAGGCGCTGGTGAACAGCAGCTTCAGGCGCATCCGGAACACCCCCCGCAAGATCAGACCCAACAGCATTTCCGTGTTCCGCCGTGCATGCCAGACCCTGAGAGGTCGGCGCGGCAGGAACGGTACTTTTGCCAGCGGTATATGCGGGATGTCATCGGGCAATCCGGGGCCGGTGGCGACAATACCGATCTTTTGGGCCTGCAGAGGAACCAACCGCGCAATGGTCGCCGTCACGCCGGAAAGCCTGCGTTTCAGATTTGGGGCGATGACACGCACGTCTTGCAATTGATGCTCCTGTTCCGGTGGTTTCAGGTCAGTCGACGCTGTCGCGGCTGAACAGGTATACCGCGCAACCAAGGCCAAGCGCGACCGCAAAAAAGCCAAAAATCAGCACGTAAGGCGCAGTCGCGCCCGCCTCCACGGTTGCCGCGTGTATCCGTCCGGTCAGAAACTGCATGATCCCGACGCCACCGATGCCGAACAGGTTCAACAGCGTCACACCTCGCCCGACCAGATGTGCCGGAATGAAGGCGCGTCCATGCGCCATGATCACCGGGAAGGATGCCCCCATGAACCCGATCACCGCCATCAGCACGACCGAGGACCAGACCGCGTGATCGATCCACAGGCACAGGAGGCCCAACGCGACGGCGCCCAATACGTTGCCTCCGAAGATCACCCATTTCCGGGTGCCCAGGATCCGGTCCAGCGGGCCATAGCTGAAGGTTCCGGCAATCATCGCCGCCCCCATGATCAGCGTCGCCTGCCCGATCTGCGAGGTGGTCAGATCGAAAACGTCCCGCAAATACGGCCCTGCCCAAAGCCCCCGCAGCGCCGCCGAGGGTGCATAGGCCACCAGCATCAGCGGCAGAATGGCCCACAGCCGCGGTTCTCTCAGAAGATCCAGAACCGATCCCTTTTGCTCGGAATCAATCCGTTCAGGATCATGCACCGTCATCCAGATTCCAACCGCCACAGCCGACGAGATTGCGGCCAGCCCGGCCAGCGTCGCACGCCAGCCCATCAGCTCCACCGCCAGCGCGGTCGGGTACGAGGCGACAAGATTGCCAACCGAACCCACGCCAAGCATCACCGCCGCCAGCGTGGCGAATCTGGCCGGGGCAAACTCGCGCGCGAAAATGTAATAGGACGCCATCAGAACCGGCGAGCACCCGACGCCGATCAGCACCATGGCAAGACTCACGTGAACCGGCGCGGTTGCCGCCGCAAACAGGGCCGCGCCGCCGCCACCGCCCAGCAGCAGCAACACCGCTGCCGTCCGTCGCGGCCCGATCCGGTCCAGCGACCAGCCGACCGGAATTTGCATCGCGGCGAAAGTCAGGAACCAAAACCCCGAAGCGGCGGCCAGATCGTCTGGTGCCGCGCCAATGTCGCGGCCAAGATCGGCGGTCAGCACCGCCAGAAAGGCGCGAAAGAACTGGCTCAGCACATAGGCCAGACACAATACAACCAATCCAGCCCGCATGATCCGCTCCGATACCTGTCTTGTTAAGGATGGTTGACACGTCCCGCCACATTGCACAAGCGTGTGTCTGGTTGCGTGATTGCTGGTCATCACCGCATTCGTGCTACTTTGACGTCTATGCAGGGGACAAGGGCAATGATCGGCGAGCAGGGCGGGTTTTATGCCACGCTTGCGCCCGTGCGCGATTTCGCCGAGCTGGCCGAGCCCGCGCGGTTCACCCCGCTGCCGCCGGATTGGGTGGTTGGTGTGGCCGATATCGTCGATTCCACCGGCGAGATCGAACGCGGACGATACAAGACCGTCAACATGGTTGGTGCCGCCGTGATCTCGGCCATGATGAACGAAGTGTCCGAACAGCCGTTTCCCTTTGTCTTCGGGGGTGACGGCGCGGCCTTTGCGGTTCCGGGCTCACTGGCTGCCCGCGCGCATCAGGTGCTGGCAAACCTTCGGTGTTGGGCCAAGGAGGAATTCTCGATCTCGCTTCGCGCCGCCCTGGTGCCGCTGAGCGACATCCGCGCCATGGGCAGCGATGTTCGCGTTGCGCGACACGCAGCATCGGACGGCGTCGATTACGCCATGTTTTCAGGCGGAGGGGTCAGCTGGGCCGAGTCGCGGATGAAATCCGGCGCCTATGAAATCCCGCCCGCTGCTCCGGGCGCACAACCGGACCTGACCGGTTTGTCCTGCCGTTGGGCCAACAGCCGGGCAAAACATGGACAGATCGTGTCCATCGTCATTCAGCCAATCGCCCGCGCGTCGGATCGTGACTTTGCCGACCTGGCGCGGCGGGTGGTTCAGGCCGTGGCCGGGCTGGAGCGTGGCGGCCACCCGGTTGCCGCCTCCGGTCCGCCGCTCCGCTGGCCCCCGCCGGGGCTGAGCATTGATGCCCATGTTTCTCGTGCCGGCAGCAATCTGGAGTTCAGAAAGTTATTGGTGCTGGGACAAAACCTGTTGATCTGGCTTCTGTTCAAGTCTGGCCGGCATCTCGGTTCGTTCGATCCGGGCCATTATCGGCGCATGGTCACGCAGAACACCGATTTCCGCAAATTCGACGACGGGCTTAAAATGACGCTCGACTGCGATCAGGCATCGCTTGACACGATCGGGATGCTTCTGGAAGAGGCCCGGGCGCAGGGAAAGATCCGCTATGGCCTGCACGCCCAGGACGAGGCGATGATGACCTGCATCGTGCCGTCGGCCACGCGTGATGACCATATGCATTTCATCGACGGGGCTTCGGGCGGCTATGCCAGGGCCGCCGCCGCGATGCGCGGCTGATCCGGCCTATTTCGCCTTCCACTTGGCCGACAAGGCGCGCGCGCTCTGGGCCAGAACCAGCACGTCGATGCCCACCGCCAGAAATTGTGCGCCCATATCCAGATAGGCCTGTGCCGCCTCTTCGCTGGTGCCAAGGATGCCCGGTGCTTTGCCCGCATCCTTGATCCGGGTGATCGCGGCCTCGATGACCGCGCGCACTTCGGGCGCGGCGCTGTTGCCCTGAAAGCCCATGTCCGTCGACAGATCAGCCGGGCCGATGAACACGCCGTCGATACCCTCGACCGCAAGGATGTCATCCAGCGCGGCGATACCCGCGCGGTTCTCGACCTGCACCAAAAGACAGACCTCGTCATCGGCGGTCTGGATATACTCGCCAATCGTTCCGAACATGGTGGCCCGCGTCGCCGTGGCGCCCACACCGCGCGTACCTGTTGGCGGATAGTGACAGGCGCGCACCAGTTCCCGGGCCTGCTCGGCGCTTTCCACCATGGGCACCAGAACCGTTTGCGCACCCGCGTCCAGCACCTGCTTGATGATCCAGGTCTCGCCGATGGGCACCCGCACCACCGGATGCGACGGGCTGGCCGCCAGCGCCACCAGCTGATCGCGGATCGATCGGATATCGTTGGGGCTGTGTTCGCCGTCGATCACCAGCCAGTCGAACCCGGTTGTGCCCATGATCTCGGCGGTGGAGGCCTCGGCAAAGCTCATCCAGCAACCGATCAGGCGATCGCCGCGCAATAGGGCCTGTTTGAAACTGTTTTTTGGTGCGGGCATGTGGGCCTCTCAGTATCTGGGGTTTGCGGACAAGCTACGCCTTTCCGGGCGCAAGTCCATCAGGGGACAGCGATCGCGCGATTTCGGTGATCACCTCAAAGGCCATCCTCACGTCGTCCTCGGTGGTTTCGAACTGTCCCGCCTGAAACCGGATCACCAGATCGCCATCGACTCGGGTCTGTGTCAGATAGATGCGGCCATCATCGTTGATCGCATTCACCAGCCGCAGGTTCAGATCGTCCAGATCGTCCGCACCATCCGGCGCAAAGCGGAAGGTCCACAATGACCACATCGGCGGTGTCACGATTTCGAAATCCGGTTCCGCCGCCAGCTGGTCATGCAGCTTGCGCGACCATTCGATATGGTTTCGCAGCCGCTGGCGCAGCCCCTCCAGCCCATAGGCGCGGATCACGAACCACAGCTTCAGTGCCCGGAACCGGCGACCCAATGGCACCGACCATTCGGAATAGTTGATGATCCCGTCCCGTCCATGCGTCTTGAGGTATTCCGGGCTGATCGCCAGCGTCTGCACCAGATCGTCGGGGTTTTTCAGGAAATGCGCGCAACAATCGAATTGCACTCCCAGCCATTTGTGCGGGTTGAACACAATGCTGTCGGCCTTTTCGACGCCGATCCAATAGTGGCGATAGTCGGGACAAATCATTGCCGAACCCGCCCAGGCGGCATCGACATGCGAATAAAGCCCGTATTTCGTTGCGATCTCCAGGCATCGGTCCACCGGGTCCGTCGCCCCGGTGCCGGTGCCGCCCACGCACAGGATCACGCCTGCCGGGTGCAGCCCGGCTGCAAGATCAGCCCGTATCGACGCCTCCAATGCCTCGGGGTCCATCCCGCGCCAGTCGCCCTTGATCGGAATGCGGACCAGGTTGTCCTGTCCGATCCCCGCAACCCAGATCGCCCGGTCGATCGAAGTATGAACCTCGGACGAACAATAGACGCGCAGCGGCGTCTGCCCGAACAGCCCGTGCCGGTTGCCCTGCCAGGCAAGCGCCTTTTCACGCATGGTCAGCACCGCCGCCAGCGTCGCGGAGGAGGCGGAATCCTGAATGACACCGGCAAATCCCTCGGGCAGATCCAGCGCCTGCCGCAGCCAGTCCATCATCCGCGTTTCCATCTCGGTTGCGGCGGGTGAGGTCTGCCACAACATGCACTGCGGCGCGATGGCGCTGGTCAGGAACTCGGCCAGAACCGACGGGGCCGAGGCATTTGCGTTGAAATAGGCAAAGAACCGGGGGTGCTGCCAATGGGTGATGCCCGGCATCACGATCTCTTCGAAGTCTTCAAAGATCGCTTCGATCCGTTCTGGGCTTTCCGGCGGTGACGCGGGCAGGGCGTCCAACACCGCGCCCGGCTCCGTCCGGGCGCGCACC